>JAKQGD010000045.1 GCA_029573365.1 Bacteroidota bacterium
AGTAAAAAGTTATTTCAAAAGTCACCATCCATGCAATATTGCGATAAAGTATTGTTGCTATCTGTTTTCGCTGGACAGAGGTTTGCATGATGGTGGGGAAAAAGTTATTTCAAAAGTGATTATCCATGTAATATAGCAATATTACGATAAATAATTGTTGCCATCTGTTTTCGCTGGACAGAGGTTTGCATGATGGTGGGGAAAAAGTTATTTCAAAAGTCACCATCCATGCAATATTGAGATAAAGAATTGTTGCCATCTGTTTTCGCTGGATAGAGGTTTGCATGATGGTGGGGAAAATGTCATTTCAAAAGTGACCATCTATGTAATATTGCAATATTACGATAAAGTATTGTTGTTATCTTGTATTACCTGTGGTTACTTCAAAGGGAATATAAAGTCATTTCAAAAGTGGCCATCTATGTAATATTGCAATATTGCGATATAGCATTGTTGTCATCTTTTATTATCTGTGGTTACTACAAAGGGAGTAAAAAGTTATTTCAAAAGTCACCATCCATGCAATATTGCGATAAAGTATTGTTGCCATCTGTTTTCGCAGGATAAAGGTGTAATCTTATTATTTGATGAGAAGCAACAAAATGGTGAGAGCCTGCCTGCCGGGCTTTCATGCAGTGGTTTAATATTTAATAAAACTCTTGTATATCCTAAGTATAATGAAACACCTTCTATGGTTTAGAATCATCGAAATCTCTTTAAATATTTTTTTTTGTAGTTTTTGTACATCAAAAATGACTCGCCCACTTGACAAATTGAAAACTATATCGTAATATTGCAATATTATTATATTAATGATATGGGAGCCACCAAAACAGAACATTACAGCCAGAAACAAAATGCCATTGCCGTAATTGCCAAGGCCATAGGCCATCCAGCCAGGGTTGCCATTCTGGAATATCTACTAAAAGCCAATACCTGCATCTGCAATGATATCGTAGACGAGTTGCCTCTTACTCAGGCTACAGTGTCTCAGCATCTCAGGGAATTAAAGGCGGCAGGCCTTATAAAGGGCAATATAGAGGGAAATGCCATATGCTATTGCGTCGATCCACATGCCATAGAAACCCTAACTTCCTACCTCTCAGGAATTACTTCCAGCCTTGCCAGGAGCAAAAAAAACAGATAGTTGTTAATCTTATAAAACCTTAAATAATAATATGGAAACCAGTGACCAAATCAAGGACATGGTAAGGCAAAAGTACAGTGAAATAGCCTTGCAGGATGTTAATACAAATGCTTCTTCCTGTTGTGGCAGTGGAGGGTGCAGTACCGAAGTATATAACATAATGAATGACGAATATGACCATCTTAAAGGTTATAACCCGGATGCAGATCTTAAGCTTGGATGTGGGCTTCCCACAGAGTTTGCCAAAATTAAAAATGGCGACACAGTGGTAGACTTAGGCAGCGGAGCTGGTAATGACTGTTTTGTTGCCAGGCACGAAACCGGAGCAAATGGAAAGGTAATTGGCATTGATTTTACAGAAGCCATGGTTAGGAAGGCACGGCTTAACGCCGAAAAACTGGGATTCAATAATGTAGAATTCAGGCTAGGCGATATAGAGGACATTCCTGTCAGCAATGACGTTGCAGATGTGGTTGTGAGCAATTGTGTTATGAATCTCGTACCCGACAAAAAAAAGGCATTTAGCGAAGTATACCGCATACTCAAATCGGGGGGACATTTTTCCATCTCAGATATTGTGCTAACCGGTGATTTGCCGGAAAGGATTAAAAATGCAGCTGAAATGTACGCAGGGTGTGTTGCAAGTGCCATCAAAAAAGATGATTACCTGGGTATCATAAAGGCTGCCGGGTTTAAGTTTGTCACTGTGCAGAAAGAGAAGGCAATCATCATTCCTGACGATATACTTAAAAATTATCTCAACGACGAAGAGATATCAGTTTACAATAGCAACAAAAATATAATCTTCAGCATTACCGTCTATGCCGAAAAAAAGTCGGCTTGTTGTGAACCTGGATGTTGTTGAGGGTAAAAAAGAAAATTCTGTTTTAATATTTCGGCAACCCCTACAACAGTCGGATTGCCTAGGTTGAAGAGAGCTGATTTTCAAGGAATAATGGATGTTTATCTCCTGGGAGAAAGCTAGACAACTTCCTGTAGCATCAGGTTACAACCCCGTATGTCTGCATTGTCGAGTCTGCCCAAAACTGTAAAGGTGCTGTTGTAATATCTGATGCCCAGATCCTCTGTCTGGATGAAAGCACATGAGTCAATATTGCAAAGGTCAGTGATGGTCAGTATGCCTGGCTTTCCGTCTTTTTCCCGGGTGAGGGGGTCATTGATTTCACAAGTGTGTACAAGCAGCATATCATTTTCATAAAACAGGTCACCACCTCGGGTATAAGCCTGGGACAAGAGTTCCGTCATACCGTATTCTGAGTATATTTGGCTTACGCCGAAAGCGGAGGCGAGCATTTTGTGGAGTTCATCTCTGGTTATCTCTTCTTTGCGACCTTTCATGCCTCCGGTTTCTATGATGGTCAGTTCGGGAAACGATATCCTGTGCTTGCCGGCAAAATCGGTCAGAGCATAAGTAACACCTATCAGGATGGTAGGTATTTCTTTAGCTTTATTTTGCCTTAGTATTTCTTCCAGTTCTTCGTGACTGTACAGAAAAAATCCGCTTTGAGGGTAGGGCGAAAGAGAAATAAAATGACGGGCCATAGCTACCAGGGAGGAATCTCCCCGTTCGAGATAACCGGGCAACAGAGCCAGGATGCAAACTGAGCTTGGATCGGGAAAATATCTGTTCCACAACCAATGGGCATTTTTTAAGTAGAGGTCCAGAGACCGAACATGATGTTTTGATCTGGTTTGTCCGGTGGTGCCACTACTCATGAACAAGGCCTCATCATTAAAATAACCCGTGCATACATCATGGTATTTAAATGCTGATATAGGTAGCGGAGGGATCCTGAGACTGTCGGTAATATTGTTAGGATTTATTGACAGATTGTTGCAATAATTCCTGTAGGATTCGTTATATTTGTATTGGAATCCAAAAAGACGCAGCAGGTAGCCTTCCAATCCGCCGGAATCACCGGAGCGGAGGGTGTGAAGGGCTGATATCAGTTCCTGTCTTTCTGCCTCAAAAACGGATGCCATGGATAGGTCACAATTAAAGCACGCAAATTACAATCTGTTTTGGAATATCGTACCATCCTGTATGTTATGAATATCACTCTGATGGTGTGTATCGCTTCATGTGTTACACCACCTAAATACTCAGAAGTACCTACACTGGAGTTTCGCAGTTATTCCAAAGCAGAAATGAAACAGGGAGTATTTTCTGAAGACTCGGTGGTCATGGTTCTTTATTTTACGGATGGTGATGGTGATTTTGGGACACCAAGCCAGGGTACAGAAAGAAACATTTTTATGCAAGATACCCGCACAGGTCAGACTTTCAGAGAGTTTAAAGCTCCATTTGTGCCCCTCGAAGGTGCAGGCAATGGTATATCAGGTACCATTGCTGTAAAGCTATATAGCACTTGCTGCCTTTACCCGGAAGATACGGGCATTTTTCCGTGTGAGACTTCTGACGAATTTCCAACCAACGACCTGATCCTTGATGTCTGGATTACAGATCGTGCCGGAAACAAATCCAATACCATCAAAACGCCAGCTCTGACCCTAAAGTGCAATTAATGGTAGCGAAACCATTTAACAAGGCCAGTTCAGGATTTTGGCAGCAGATTTTTAAGGGTATCCACAGCTTTTTTATCATTGCCGGCCACCACTGTATCGCCAATGATGGCTGCCGGCCTTTTTAGGAATGTGTATTCCTGTAGGATGAGCCGCTTGTAATCGGTATCTTTTACCGGCTTTTTATTGTCAGGGATTTCACGAAGTTTTTGAGCTCTTTTGTTGAACAAGGCCTCATAGCTTTTTAACTTTTTGTGCATAAACTGCAAGTCATCCTTTGTGATATTTTGTTCACGGATATTAATCAGTTCCACTCCTTCGGTGTTGATCTGGCTAAGGATTTCGCGACATGTGTCACAGGTAGAAAGGTAATATATACGCTTCATTGTGTTTAAGCCAGCAAGACAGGTTTGACATCAAATGGCTGCAGGGTAGTGCCTTTAACCGTTGCCTCGGCTCTCACCGAAAATTCGGATTTGACGCCTCTAAGTTTTTTGGCCAGGTTTATAATACCTTTACTTAAAAAGTTGCTTTCCTGGAGTTTGTCCATCTCCGATTTGACAAATACAAAATCGAGTGTAAAGGGAATTTCGATTATGTCATTTTTTGAAATAGATATTTTTTCACGCAATGTGGTTTCGCCCATAAGATATTCATTGATAAGCTTGTTGTCCTTGCGTCCACGTGTATATTTTTCTATCATCTTTAGATGGACCTTTTCTATGGTATTGTTGTCACTCAGAGATGTAAGTTTTACAAAACCTGTGATAATACCGGTCTCACTTTCCACCTTCGGCGGTATGATGAGTTCCAGTTTCACCCCTTCGATTCCGAGGATTTTTTTAACCTTTCCAAACATGATTTTCTTGTTTAATGGTCAATAACACCGTGTCAGGCTGTTAAGTTTCGTATTTAAGACGAACAGCTGGGATTGATAGGTATACTAAATAAATTTCCTGTGCCAACTGACAGTAACGGGTTTTTGCCATTCAGTGTCAAATTGTTCCTTACTTTTTACCAGATTGTCAAATACCATTGTGTCCGGACCAAGCATGCCTTGCCCCATGAGGGTTTTCAATTCATCCAGCCTACAGGTTTTTATGGAGTCTCTGTCTGTTTTTTCATTGTGAAAAAGATACGCCACCTGATTTCGTTCCATCAGTGAAATATGGTATTTTCTCTCGAGTTGTTCAAGAAAATGTACAGACTTGTCTATGGAGCAGCCACTGGCTCCGGCATACCTTTCATCAGCCATAATGACTACAAACCTATGGTAAAGAACATCTCCCCATGTGTACAATTGTCTGTTATGTGCCGTCCACTGTTCGAGAAAATCGGCCAGGTCCAGTCTGATTGCTTCAACCTGCTCATCTGTAAGAAGATGCGTGGACTGATAAATCCAAACCCTGGAGGCAGGATCCAATTGCTTGTATTCGACTAACATGCTCTTGTTTTTGTTGCAAAACTACATTATTCAATTTTTGTAATTATTCATACCAGTGAATATTTGTAGATTCCTTAAGACCTTTCTAAATGTTCCATTTGGCATCTTCCATGATGTGGATGTAGTTGCTGCGTTCGTAATCTGTAGGGTTTGCCAGGTGTAGTTGGCTCATGGCCCCTCTGAATCCGTCTACCGACTCGAAACCCATCCTGTCCATGTACTGTACCAGATCAGCAGTAATTTTGCCCAGATAAGGTATTCCATGCCGGTACAATGTAGAAGCACACATACCGACATCAGCACCGGCGAGTAGGTATTTGACCAGTTCGACATAGCTGTGTATACCCGTTGTTGCTGCCAGGGATACGCCTATTCTTCCATATAAAACCGCTATCCATAGCAATGGAAGCCTGATTTCTGACGGATGACTGTATTCCAGATTGGTTACCACGGACATTTTATCTATGTCAATGTCTGGTTGGTAAAACCTATTAAACAATACCAGGCCATCGGCTCCGGCCATGTGTATTTTATGGGCCATATTGGCCATAGACGAAAAATATGGATTGAGCTTAACAGACACCGGGATTTTGACTGTGCCGGTGATCATTCTCACGATGTCTAGATACCTGTCTTCCACACTTTCGGGAGCAAGGTGTGGATCTGCCGGGATGAAGTAGACATTGATTTCGAGGGCATCGGCACCTGCATACTCTATATCTCGGGCATACTCTACCCATCCACGGGGAGTGACACCATTGAGACTGGCTATGATCGGCATTTCGGTCCGTTCGGCCGTTTGTCTGATGAGTTCTAGATACTTTGACTTGTTTACGGCATAGTCTTCAGCATTAGGAAAATAGGGCGAGTTGTTTTTGCCTTCTTTTAATTGCTCCTCAAACAGCGAAAACAATACCACTGCACCTGCACCATGATCTTCCATGGCTAAGATATTGTCGATCTTCTGCGACAAAGAGTTGGCCGATACCACCAGCGGTGACCTGAGGTTGAGTCCGAGATATTTTGTTCTAAGGTCAGCCATTTCGCTTGTATTTTTGATGATTAAGAAAAACCTTGTTGTCTGCTTCCTTTGCGGATGATCTTTTTACTTTCCTTGCCTTTGATGGCTCCCAGGCGGTCATCCAGCCAGACAATGGCACCTGTGGGACATCTTTCTATGGGTGTCTGTGTATTGTGTTTTTTGGAGTAATCAATGACAGGTAGATTTTTGACCATTGTAATAAGGTTGTTTTCGGCATCCATGGCACATTTGCCACAAGCGGTACACCCTACGTCGCACACATCGAGGACATGGTCACCGGCTTCAAGACTTTTACATGCTACCCAAAGCCTGTGACTGACAGGATGTAATGAAAACAGGCCTTTGGGGCATGCTTCCACACAATCACCGCAGGCAGTACATTTGTCAACATCGACCTCAGGCAGCGAAAATTCATTCATGGTGATGGCGTCAAAGTCGCACACCACCTTGCAGTCGCCATATCCGAGGCATCCATAAAAACATCCCTTGCCGCCGCCGCTCACCAGCGAAGCTGCCTGGCAGGTCTCCAGACCGTTGTACGTGGCCTTGTTGATGGCTACATTGACACCGCCTCCACATGCCAGCCTGGCGACATTTTTCTCTTCGGCACCGACCGATACATTGAGATAAGTAGCTATAGCCTGCCTTCCTGCGTCATTGCTTACGGTGCATTTGCCGGGTAATGCTACACCTGATACCAGAGCCTCTGCAAATGGCCGGCAACCCGGAAAACCACAGGCACCGCAATTTGCATGCGGCAACATTTCTTCAACCTGGTCGATGCGGGGGTCCTCATACACATACAGCTTTTTATAGCCTATGACGATGAAGCCTGCAAGAAACAGTGACAAAATGCCAAGTGCTGCTATAGGTATCAGGATGCTCATGTGGTGGATAACATAACTCTGATCAGTAAATGATTTCGGCCCACTTCTTGCCTGCTTTCAACTCTGCCTTTCTGGTATCCCATTTTTCCTTCGAGCCTACGATATTAGAGAACGCGTTATCTAGCTGCTGCAGAATCTTGCCGTATCCGGCTATGTAAACATAACAATTATTCTGCGAAAGCATATCCTTAATCTCCTCCGCCTTGCCTTCTATGGCTTTATCGAGAGCTATGGGGTCGGCCCACATTGGCCTCGGGCTCAGGGCATAAAACGCCTCAAAGGTTTTCTGGTCATAATAATTGGTCAGATCGCCGTCCTTGTCGTTGAGATACAGGAGTTCGAGTCCGCTTCTGGCACCATAAAAGAGCCTGATTTTGCCATGCCAATCACTGACATGGGTATAAATGTGTTTGACAAATGCCCTGAACGGAGCGATGCCTGTACCCATACCTATGAGGATGATACTGGCTTGCTTGTCTTCCGGCACTACAAACGGCAGCGAATGTGGCCCGGTGATGGTTATCTCGTCGCCTTCTCTGCGGTCACAGAGGTAATTGGAAGCTACGCCTTCATACCTTTCGCCGCTGAACTCATCTACATAAGAGCACCTTTTTACCAGCATAGTCAGGGTGGTGTTTTGTTTGGAGACATCCGGCAGATCCGCCACACTGTAAAACCTGTGATGAATATTTTTTCCGAATGGACTGTCGTATTGAACCAAAACGCCAAAACTCTGGTCCACCTTGCATTTAAAATCTGGGTCCAGAACTTCGAGAATTATTTCACGAATTTCCTCCGTATTTTCAGGCGTCAGCCTCCTGGTAGATTTGATCCTGGCCTTGTGCTGTACGGTGTTGTTATAATCTGATAAGTATGCCAT
>JAKQGD010000062.1 GCA_029573365.1 Bacteroidota bacterium
TGTGCTACAGGTGGTTTCTCCCGGTGCCCCGGTCTGTGCTGTCGGTGGATTGGAAGGATCTTTTTTCATAGCTGAAAAAACAACAAATCCGGCCATCATAACAATCAATGGCATAAAACGTAAAAAATGATACATAATAAATTTTTTAAACAATGATAAGACGCATAAAACAACAAACGTATCACAAAAAGGATTAAATACTAAAAATAATTCAGTCCGTCAACCATTTGTAAAATCGATTTGTCGATTTGGTGATTTGTCGATTTGTCGATTTGGTGATTTGTCGATTTGGTGATTTGTCGATTTGTCGATTTGTCGATTTGTCGATTTGTCGATTTGTCGATTTGTCGATTTGGTGATTTGTCGATTTGTCAACAACCAATCCAACTAACCACCTAACTCGACACCTCGCTAATTCCCTCTTGAATGCAACACCCATTCTTATTATTTCTCCGTCAGCTGTAATGAATAAAGACCATCGCCTATGGAAAGTGTCTCCGATACCAGAAGGTCAAAATCATAATGGATGCTTCTATGGTTTGTAATGGCCACACGGATGGAATAATGACCGCCGATGACTGTGGAAGAAGGTGATGCGATGCCACGTTCCTGGAGAGTCATGACAATCTCCTTGTTGATCTGATCCCAATCGGCATCAATCCCGGCAACAAAGTACCTGAAACAAACGATATTCAGCGGTATGTCAGCCATGAGCTGTAGTCGGGGCTGTGACGTCACCAACCTGCCCAGGTAGCGGGCCTGGTGTATGTTTTTTTCTATTTGGGCAGCGTATTTATAAAGGCCGTGCTCCTTTATGGACATCCACACTTTGAGGGCTTTAAAGCCACGCGACAACTCGATACCGTAATTGTTGAGGGATTCAGGGCCTGAAGCCAGACCCCGCTCGTGATGTAGGAGGTAATTGGGTGTCGCCGCAAAGGCTGCCTTGTGCCTTTCTCTCTGGCTGATGAGTACACAACCCACTTCATAGGGCATATACATCCACTTGTGCAGATCGAAAGCCACACTGTCGACTGTTTCTATAGGCCTGAGCTTGCCGGCATATTCAGGGACAAGTTTTGCCAGTGCTCCGAAAGCCCCATCGAGGTGGAGCCATAAGTTATATTTGTCTCTGAGCCGCGTCAGTGCTGCGATGTCATCGATGGCACCTGTATTGACGGTACCAACATTTCCCACAATACAGAACGGTCTGAGTCCATTGTCTAAATCAGTGCCAATCTGCTCTTCGAGGGCATCTGTGTTTATGGTATAATCCCCGTTGACAGGGATCCTTCGGAGCCATTCGGAGCCTATGCCGGTAACCTCTGCAGCCTTGGCAACACAGCTGTGGGTTTCGGTACTGCAGTACATTACAGGACGGGCCTCCAGGCCAAAAATACCTTTTTCCCTGACACCCGGCAGCATGCTGTTGCGTGCTACGATAAGAGCGGTGGTATTGGCCATGGAGCCTCCGCTGAGCAGCATACCCGATGCAGACTCAGGCATGCCCATCATCTGCCGGCACCAGTCGACCACCTGCCTGTCTACATAGACGGCACTCTGCTCGCCAATGGTCACATTGGGGTTCATGCCTGAGGCCAGCATGTCTGCCATGACGCCCAGAGGAGTGCCGGTACCCTGCACCCATGCCCAGAACCGGGGATGGATATTGCCCTTTGTGTAAGGTAAAATATGTTGTCTGAATTCTTTATATACATCAGAAGGATCCTGTCTATCCAAAGGCACCGACGCATTAAAAAAGTCTTTGGTCACCTTCGGCACAGGCTGCCATACGGGCCTTTCTCTGACATTGCGAAGGTAGGCCATCATATCGGATACCATATCATGAGCCAGGCTATTCATTTTATCCCAGTCCTCAGGATCCAGGGTTTCATTGTTGTTCATGTAAATATTATTGGATTGATCAGCGGTCAGCCTTCCTGAAACCGATGGTCTTTTTGGGCAAGACCTCAGCTTCCCTTATCCCGGCCACGGAGCTTAAATCTTCGGGCTGAATGGTATTGCTTCTTTTCCTGTCAGTTTCGACGGTGGCTGCAAGACGCAGGTTTTGATTTTTAATGATTTCTGTGACGATTTTCCTGATGGTTCTGGCATTGCCAAAATACTTATCTCTTTTATCGTACATATCATGGGTCAAATCGGCCAGCAAAGTTGTTGTTTTTGGAGCCAGCTTGTAACCTTCGGCATGAAACATATTGACTGCTATCTGCAGCAGTTCATCAGGAGTGTAGTCATTAAACCTGAGTGTTTTGTCAAACCGTGAGCTCAGGCCGGGATTGGCCTTGAGAAATGTTTCCATATTGTCTGGATAACCGGCCACGATAACAAAAAACCTCCCTCTGAGGTCTTCCATCCTTTTGAGCAGTGTTTGTATGGCTTCGTTGCCAAAATCTCCCTGGAGCCCATTAAAATTGCTCAAGGCATAGGCTTCGTCGATAAAAAGTACACCGCCTATGGCTTCATCTATCCTTTCGCCAGTTTTTATGGCTGTCTGTCCCACGAAGCCGGCTACAAGTCCCTGGCGGTCGGTTTCTACGATGTGACCACGCTCGAGGATGCCCAGGGCTTTGTAAATCCTGGCGAGGATCCTGGCTACGGTGGTTTTGCCAGTGCCGGGATTGCCTACTAGGACTGTATGCAAAGAAAAACTTGAAAGTACATTTTTACCAGTCTCGCGGTAGTACCGCACTAAGTTGACCATTTCATGTATCTGGGTCTTGATATTTTCGATGCCTATCATGGTGTCAAGTTCTGCGAGGGACGCATCCAGCAGTGCCTTGTCGATGGGTATATCAGGCAATCTGACGACAGAGGCAGGCCGGAGTGTTATGACATCAGATACCTGCACCTCGCTGAGATCCGCAACGCTCAACCTGTGCGGATTTTTACGGGACATCAGGCGAAGGCCCATATTTAATTTTGCCTTTTCCAACAGGTCCTGTACATAGCGGGCATTGCCAAAGGCCTTATCCCTGTCACGGTAGGCTGCTGTGATGATCTCCCTGATGACCTCAAAACTTTCAGGTGTAAACCTGATTTCACGCTGCTCCGCTGAGTGATGGGCGATGCTGATAAGGTCCTGGGGAAGGTAGTCAGGAAATTCGTAAAAATGCTTAAACCTTGATCTCAGTCCCGGATTTGACTGGATGAAGTGTTTCATTTCTTTGGGGTATCCTGCCACGATGACGGCCAGGTCGCCTTTGCCATTGGACATTTCCTTGACCAGGATTTCGATTACTTCCCGCCCAAAATCCTTGGTGTCATCATTGGTTCTGGCCAGGGCATAAGCTTCGTCGATAAAGAGCACTCCTCCCCTGGCTTTTTCGATCACTTCCTTGGTCTTTGGGGCTGTTTGGCCTATGTACTCACCTACCAGGTCTACGCGGTCCACTTCCACGACATGGCCCTTGGACAGCAGGCCCATCTTTTTATACAGC
>JAKQGD010000086.1 GCA_029573365.1 Bacteroidota bacterium
CAGGATATCAAAAAATTTGTGTCCTCTACCTTTGTTGACCTGGGATTCAAGACAGAGAAGGAAGTCGCAGAGCTATTTAAGACAAGGCGAAAGTAATCAGTATGTTCCCACGCTCAGCATAACGAGGGTACAGGCTTCCTCGGAAGCAATGCCTGCAGCATTGAGTTTATTGCGGAAGTCCTGGTTTTCGGTGCCGGGATTAAAAATGACCCTCCCAGGCTTCAGACTAAGAATGTAGTCATAGTATTTCGGTTGAATGGCCCTGCTGATGTATAGTGTAACCGTGCCCACATTTTTAATTTCCGGAAAACCCGTTTCGATTTCAACATAATCTACTTTTCCCGGCTTGATGCCAAGGGCTCTGACTTTGACGCCACTGGCCAGAAGTCGCTTTATTGCTGTGTAAGAAACTCTGCCAGGATTTTCTGACGCTCCGATTACGAGGGTGGTGGCACTCATTTGTTTGATCAACATTTAAAAAGAAACGCCTGATGTGGCATAAGGTTTTTGGTATAATTGTTGGTCATTAATAAAAAGTGAACAAAATTTTCAATGTTTATGAAAGTTTGTCCTATCTTTACACTTTGAAGTTTTTAATGAACATATTTGAATTTAAATAAAATTTTAAAACATTGATTATTAACACTTAATGTGTTTTTAATTGATTTTTTAAAATGGAATTATAATGTGATGATCTCATCAAACCGAACCATATTCATAAATTTTTTAATCATGGCTTCCTTTGCCGTGATGTCGGTTCGGTCTTATGGCCAGTGTAATTTTAATTATGGTCCTGTGGGTGAGTTATGTACCAGTGCCATTTACATATGTGGCGACAAACTCGATGGGTACATGGGCAGGTTGCCTGAAGAATTGTCAGTAGATCAACCATGGACAGGCGTTTGCGACGGCAACGGTACTGCTGATAACATCATTTGGTTTTCTTTTACCCCCTGCGGCACCACTGTAACAATAGAAATTACTACTTCAAATTGCACCCTAAAAAACAACAAATACATAGGTGTTCAGGCGGGACTTTTTGAAGCTTGCAACGGCAGTGCTTCCATTGCCTGTACTGACAACAGCAACGGCAACGGAGTTATAGGTACTGTTACTCTTACAGCTACGGGTGTAGTTCCCGGTATACCATTATATCTTTTCCTCGATGGCTATGCAGGCTCAGTGTGTGATTTTAAAATCAAAGTAATAGAAGGCATAGATACAACACCTGTGACAATGCCAGATGTTTCTACTCTCGAAGAAGGAGCCGTGACCGGTAGAAACTTAATCTCCTGTGAGGAATTGAATAAACCTGTTACATATAACCTTCTTGCTCCGGAATGCAAGGTAGTATATAATTCTGCCTGTTCTGTTGATCAGAATGCGATAAACGTTGCCGACAGTGTATGTTTTGTTTGGAAAGTAGCACCTGTTCAGGGTAGGTATTTTTCAGCAGCTGACAGTGTCGGAAGATCCACCCAACTTGTATTTACAGAGCCAGGAACATATACCATTTCAGTGGATTCGTACATGCATCCGTTGTTTGGCGGAAGTTGTGCCAGCGGTGCTTGTGGCAGGATTCAGAGCTGGACAGTTACAGTATCCAAGCCTGATACCATCGTCAATCCTGTAGAATATATCTGCCCTGGTAATACCAGGACTTATTGTGGTACACTCATTACATCGGATACCACCGTGTACTGCGATGAAGATCCTTGCAATATTGTGGTTCAGCCTTTTATTTTTGGCTCTTCCAAGGAGAATATCATGGGTACACTCTATATCTGTACCGGTTCTGCTTTTGATTTTCAGGGAGTAAGCTATTCCACACCGGGCACCTATCTGGTGGTAGATGCCACTGACTGTGCTTTGGTTCACCATTTTGAAGTAGAAACTG
>JAKQGD010000103.1 GCA_029573365.1 Bacteroidota bacterium
TCAGCCAGTTGTTGTCGGCCGAGGGTACAGTGACTGCAGATTTTGCGGCGGCTATAAAAAATGAATACCGCGAGCTCAGAGACAAAAGAAAAGCCACAGAGACCGACAAAGATTATGTAAACATCGAAGAAGCAAGGTCTAAAAAAACGGTCCTAGACTGGAGCCATTACCAACCGGTCATACCAAAAAGCCCCGGTATCAAAACCTGGGACCATGTAACTGTCAGCGACCTGGTGCCCTATATAGACTGGACCCCATTTTTTAGCAGCTGGCAGCTCAAAGGAAAGTTTCCGGACATCTTCAATGACCCCTATGTAGGGGAGGAGGCCCGCAAACTTTATGATCACGCCAAGGAGATGCTGGAACTTATCATTCGTGAAAACCGGCTTACCGTCAAAGGAGTGACGGGCCTCTTTGAGGCCAACAGCATGGGTGATGATGTCGTGATTTACAAGGACGGCACGAATGAGCAATGTGACACTGTGCATTTCCTTCGTCAACAAAGAAAAAGGGCTGAGGGATTGCCTTACCTATGCCTAGCTGATTTTGTGATGCCTGCCGAAAGCGGCCGGAAAGATTATTTTGGTGCCTTTGCAGTGACGGCAGGGATCGGGATCGAGTCCTGGGTTAGGCAGTATGAGGAGGCACATGATGATTACAACGCCATACTCATGAAAGCCCTTGCCGACAGGCTTGCAGAAGCATTTGCGGAGTATCTGCATGAGCAGGTGAGAAGGGAACAATGGGGGTATGCAGCAGGAGAGATGTTTGACAACGAAGGGCTCATCGATGAGAAATACGAAGGTATCAGGCCTGCACCCGGCTATCCTGCGTGTCCCGATCATACAGAAAAGGATACCTTATGGCGGTTGCTTGACGCAGAACAAAGGACGGGCATAAGGCTGACGGAAAGCAAGGCCATGTATCCGGCAGCCTCGGTCAGCGGTTGGTACATTGCACATCCTGAAAGCAGGTATTTTGGTCTGGGGCAAATCAATAAAGATCAGGCCGTAGATTATGCTAAACGAAAACAAAAAGACGTTACAGAAGTGGAGAAATGGTTGGCACCCAATTTGAGTTATCATTAAGGCCGGAGCCAATCAGACCGAAACGTGTACAAACATTCCCCGAAAGGGACATATTATATTAAACATATTATGATGATTTACAGGATTTTATTGTTGTTGGTTATAAGTTTTATTTCTGTTCAGGGATATGGTCAGGGTCTAAATGAGGCTGCTGCCAGGGCGGAACTGGAAAA
>JAKQGD010000130.1 GCA_029573365.1 Bacteroidota bacterium
TCTATTCACTTTAGGCACCTTTAGAGCTATCATCATAAGAGCCGTCGACACCAAACACCACAAAACCATAATACTAAATATTCTGAAATGACAATGTTAATGGGCAGCCAAATTCATTTGGCTGAATCCCTATAAGTGCCGCTCCTCCGAATCTCTTAAATAGAGTATAGCTTAAATTTCTATTCACTTAAAGCACCTTTAGAGCTATGATCATAGTCGTCAGTACCAAAACACTACATGACCATAATATTATTAACAGCAATCTCATTATCACAAATTTTTGGTAATAATTTTATGATTGTTTAGAAGTAATTTTACAAAAGTAATTTGTGGCATATTTAGGGGATTTTATTTTTAATTAATTGAGAGCAATTTTTTATTTTTATGGCTTCAGGCCACGACATTTATAATTTAATTTTTTGCAAAATAAACATACACTTTATGAAGTATAAAAAATACACAAATAACTCGGTAAATGTCTCAGAAATTGGCCTGGGTGCATGGCAATTGGGACACAACTCGGGATGGAAAAATATGACTGAAAAAGAAGCCATTGATCTTGTTTATAAATCACTGGATTATGGAATCAACTTTTTTGATACTGCTCCTAATTATGGCCACGGTACCGGCGAAGAGCGACTGGGCAAGGCTCTTAAAAATATGGACCGCAGCAAAATTGTAATCAATACTAAATTTGGCCATACACACACAGGTAAATTAAACTTCAGCTCGGATTATATAAAGGAATCTTTGGAAGAAAGTTTACGAAGACTTCAGACCGACTATGTTGATTCGCTCATTATTCACAATCCGCCTTCTGCTTATTTTGACGGAAATAAAAATGACCATTACATGATCCTTGAAAAACTGGTGGAAGAAGGGAAAATAAAAGCGTATGGTGCTTCTCTGGATACCTACGAAGATATGAAGCTGTTAATGGACACAACGCATGCCAGGGTTATGGAAGTGTTTTTTAACATTCTTCATCAGGATACTCTGCGGGGATTTGAAAAAGCAAAAAGCAACGATGTGGCCATCATTGTTAAAATTCCCCTTGATTCCGGTTGGCTCTTCGGCAAGTACGATGCAGAAAGCAGATTTACAGATGTGAGGAGCCGATGGTCAAAAGAAGACATTGTCACCAGGGCTGATTTAGTAAATAAAGTCAGGTCTGTTATCGGAACAGAAAAAAACTTATCCCAAACCGCCATTGCATTTTGTCTGGCTTATGATGCAGTGTCTACCGTTATTCCTGGCAATACCACGGCAGGGCAGCTTGCAGACAATGTAAAAAGTGCTGATATTTCTCTATCCAAAAATCTGATAGAAAAGCTGGAAAATTTTTACGAAACCGAAGTTAAAATGCTGAACCTTCCATGGTGACAAACAAAGAAAGGAAACTTGAAAGAAATACGTAAAACGTAAACTAACCTGTCCGTTACCATGACCAAAAAAGACACTTAGGTTGGTATAAACTCAGACTGCCCGGATTTTTTACAAAGGATTGATTAATTTTGCGGCCTTAACGGCAAAAATGAAGACCCGCACAATTAAAAAAGACAAGGTCAATGTGATTACCCTGGGATGTTCCAAAAATCTGGTGGATTCTGAAAACATCATTACCCAGCTCAGAGCCAATGATTACAATGTGGTACACGACAGCAATGACTTTGCAAATATAATCATCGTCAACACCTGCGGCTTTATAGACCTTGCCAAGGAAGAATCGGTCAATACAATCGTAGAGTATGCCGATATAAAATCAAGGGGCGGTATAGACAAGTTATACGTAACCGGTTGCCTTTCTCAGAGATACAAAGATTCGCTGGAAGAGGAAATACCCGAGGTGGATGCATTTTTTGGTACTCTGGAATTGCCGGCCCTCCTTGCCAAGCTCAATGCAGATTACAGGCAGGAGCTCATAGGCGAAAGAGTACTCACCACACCTTCTCATTATGCATACCTGAAGATCTCTGAAGGCTGTAACCGCACATGCTCCTTTTGTGCCATTCCCCTGATGCGTGGCAAACACATATCCAAATCTATAGAAAGCCTGGTGACAGAAGCAAAACACCTTGCATCCATTGGAGTCAAAGAGTTGATACTAATCGCTCAGGAACTGACGTATTACGGACTGGACTTGTATAAAAAGCGTGCTTTGCCGGAATTGCTGGATGCCCTTTGTGCGGTTGATGGCATAGAATGGATACGGCTTCATTATGCATATCCCAGCAAGTTTCCCGTAGAAATTTTCGATACCATGGCCAGGCAGCCCAAGATATGCAAATACCTGGATATCCCCTTGCAACACGCTTCAGACACTGTTCTGGAGAGGATGCGGAGGCAGACCACTAGGCAGGAGCAGGCTGATCTGATCAGATACGCCAGAACAGTGGTGCCTGACATCGCCATCAGAACGACTTTCCTTGTAGGCTTTCCGGGTGAGACCGAGGAAGAGTTTAGTGAACTGTGTGATTTTATCGAAGAAATGAAATTTGACAGGGTAGGGGTGTTTCAGTATTCCCACGAAGAAGATACTTCAGGCTACCTGATGGACGATGACGTATCTCCTGAAACTAAGGCAGAAAGGGCCGGCAGAGTCATGGAATTACAACAGGATATATCGCTGGAGCATAACGAGAACATGGTAGGCAAGACGTATAAGGTGTTGTTTGACCGCAAGGAAGGAGGTTTCTTTGTAGGCAGAACTGAATACGACTCGCCGGAGGTGGACAATGAGGTTTTGGTAGATGCCGCTGCTGACTATGTAAGACTCGGTGACTTTGCCATGGTGACCATCACGGAGGCCGGCGAATATGATCTGCAGGGTAAGGTAGTCAGCTGATAAACGTCTATTCTACAAAAAGCACAAGCCCTTTAAGGTAGTGTCCCTCAGGGTGGAAAAGATTGACCGGGTGGTCAGGCCCCTGGCTGAGAGATCTCACAACACGGACAGCCCTTCCTGACTCTATTCCCGCAGCGATGATGGTGTCGTAAAACAATTGTGTACCCACGACCTGTGAACACGAAAAGGTAAACAGTAAACCGCCGGATTTAACTTTTTTTAGTGCTAGGACATTCAGTCTTTTATAGGCCTGAACAGCATTATGCCTTTTGTGAAGGCTTTTGGCGAAAGCCGGAGGGTCCACTACCACAATGTCATACAACTCAGTGTCTGCATCTCCAAGATAATGGAGTACATTGGCACAAACCGATTTGTGTTTGCCATTGTAAGTGTTGAGACTAAGATTCTCTTCAAGCAGCGTCATAGCCTGCTGTGATATGTCTACAGATTCTACATAGGTGGCACCTGCTTTCAGAGCATATAGTGAGAAACCTCCGGTATAACAAAAACAATTAAGCACGGTCTTTCCATTGGCGAAAGCCGACAAAAGGTGTCTGTTCTCCCTTTGGTCCAGGAAAAAGCCTGTTTTTTGTCCCGTGACTACATTGATGCGGAAGGTCACTCCGTTTTCGGTCATGAGGGTTTCTTCCTTTTTGCCGTAGAGGAAGCTGTCGTCGGCAACTTTACCCGGATTTTCCGGGAGGGTGTCCCTGCTGCGTAGATATATAGTATTAAGAGAGCCGCCCAACACCTTCTTGAGTCCGTCGCTGATATCTCCGGATGATTTGTACATTCCGGCTGAGTGACACTGTATCACAGCGATATCGTTGTATACATCTATCACCAGTCCCGGCAGTCCGTCGCCTTCGCCATGGATTAGCCTGTAGGCATCGGTATCTGAGCAAGGCAATCCCATGGCCCGGCGATAGCCAGCGGCGGAGCCTAAGGATGTGGTCCAGAAATCAGAGTCAATGGCACAGCGATTAAAAGTCAGAATCCTGACAGCTATAGAAGTGCCGCTTTGCCAGTGTCCTGTAGCCAGGTAGTCGCCTTCGGCAGACAAAACCTCGACAATGTCGCCATTGCTCACACCCCGGGCCGTTTTATGGATGGCTCCCGAGAAAATCCAGGGATGCTTGCGGAAAACGGAGACATCTTTTCCCTTCTTTAAGATGATCTGAGGGTAAACCATTGTACTGATTTTGGGGTAAAAGTAAACCATTTGTGGGCAATGCCCAAATCCATAGCAGATAACATATAATATTTTTTTTTAATTTTTTATTAAAAAACCGATACAACATATTACAACTAATTTATATATTTGCTCCATCGTTTGGCCTGCACTATTTAAAAAGGTGTTTGCCGGGCGTATTCCCACATAAAACAGTAAAGGCTTTGTAAGTCTTTTTATTGCCAGTTCGGTAACGCAATAGATTGATTTACATTATTTTAATTCAGACCAAGTACATGTGTTGTGCCTGGTTGTCTGTATTTATTATTTTATAACTAAGGTCAAGAAATGAAAAACAGTATTCAACACCCGTGTGTGACAAGGGCATTGTCCTATCTGCCAATGATAGTACTCCTCCTTGCTCTACTTTCCCCCCGGCAAGCCAATGCTCAGTGTGTGGCATCAAAAGGTACCATCGAAGGTTACGTATTCAGAGATTCTGACAACAACGGTGTCAGGGGAGCAGCAGAATCCGGCCTAGAAGGTGTTATGGTTCAAGCACATGATGCTACAGGTGCTCAAGTAGGAACCGCTACCACAAACTCTTCAGGAAACTTCATTTTTACAGGTCTCAGCGACGGTACCATGGTAAGGCTGACCTACAGATATTCGTCAGATTTCTCATCTTCGGTGATGGGTCAATCCAACGGATCTACTGTACAGTTTGTTCAGGTACCATCATGCGGCAGCGGCATCGGCTTACTGCAGGCATCTGACCTCTGTAATGCTGATACGGAAATTATCACCACCTGTTTTGTTCAGGGTACAACGGCTGAGAGAACCCAGGAGCCTACCATTGTGGGTATTCCTTATGGATTCAACAGCACGACACCGGCCAGGAAATTTGCCATGCATGGCGAAACGGGTTCCATATGGGGACTTGCCTGGAAAAACAGTACCAGGGAAATATTTTCGGCAGCATTTGTAAAGCAAAATACCGGACTCAAATACGGACACGATGCCATATTAAGGACTGTCTACAACGGTACCATGTACACTACCTCTTTGTTTGTCAGGCTTTCAGATCTGGGGCAGGAGACAGGTACATTGACTATTTCAGACCCTAAAAACTGCAGCTATGGCTCACAGGTAGGTAAGACAGGTCTTGGTGGCATGGTGATATCGCCTGACGGCAAATATCTGTATGTTGTCAATATATATAATAATACGTTGGTAAGAGTAGCCACCTCTAATCCGGCTGCCGCTACTACTACCTCTTATAAAATACCAGGTACGGGCTCATATGCTTTTGGTCTTAAATACTATGGAGATCACATCTATGTAGGCACCACCGTGCCCGGCGATGTTTCTTCTGTATACAAATTTGACCCAACCACTGCCACATTTACGGACACTGGACTGGAAATAGAGGCGGGTGCACACTGGGATACTCAGTTTGTCGGCGGACCGCCAGCGTACTGGCTTACAGACATTGACTTCAGTGACAACGGTGATATGCTCATCTCACTGGCCGACAGGATAGGTCATACTTTTTGCAACAATACCACAAGCAGGCTCGACGAGCAGAAGGGTGATCTGGTAATTGCGTGGAAAAGCGGTAATGGCTGGCAGCTGGAAGACAAGACAGGTGGCAAGGAGTTTTTCAGCGATGATTTCTGGGTGCCAAACCCTGCCTATCATTCAGAAATAACCATAGGAAGTATATTTGCTCTTCCGGGTACGGGCAGTGTAGTAGCTACAGTGTTTGACCCTGAGTTAAATTCTTATTCAGGTGGTCTCCATAGATATAATACTGAAACCGGCAAGAAAGAAGGCTCAAAGGAACTATACACCAGGGAGACGGTAAATCTTTTTGGCAAAGCTTCAGGATTTGGAGATATCACAGCTATTTGCGGAGCTCCGGATATAGAAATAGGAAACCTTGTATGGATTGATTTCAATAAAAACGGATATCAGGACGCTGATGAAAATGGTGTTGCCGGCATAGGTATCAACTTGTATAACGAGAGTTGTCAATTGATTGCATCCACAGTCACGGATTCCAAAGGAAATTACGTATTTAATAAATCAAATGTGTCCGGTGGTATAACACAGGATACCAGATATTTTGTAGGTATAGATCCTGCAAATACAGACCCTGAGACAGGAGCCTTTTTGTTTTCGGGTACGTTTTATAGCTTGGCTCCACACAAGGAGGATCTTCTCAATATCAACAGCGACGCGGGTAGTCTTCTGCCTTGTAAGGATGGACTTATTGCTGTTCAGGTGAGAGAGACCTCACACAACTTCGACATAGGTTTAGCACCTTCCGGTGAATGCAGTATGAAAATATACAAACAGGTGCTCAATGAGAAAGCCGTTACCAGGGAGGACATGATTATATTTGAAATCAGTGTAGTTAATACAGGACAGAGTATTTTGACTGACATAACCATAGAGGACAAAATGCCGGAAGGATATGAATTTGTGCCGGAAGTGAACCAGAAATGGACAAATACCAACGGTACGCTATCCACAGTATTACAAGAAAGGCTGTTACCCGGCTCCAGGGCCGGTGTATTGCTTCATCTCAGATTTTCGAAAACAGCCAAGGTGATTAATTTTGTCAATGTGGCAAGGATTACCGGTGCACGCGATGGTTTTGGAAATTCTATTATTGACCTTAAAACTTGTCTTGGTCAGGCGGAAGACGGCTACGCTTCGGACCTTCCAGTTGTTTGCGACCTTGCATTGGTACATAAAGTGGATGTTGACAGGGTGTATACACCTGACAGTGAAGTGACGCTAACTACAACTGTCTGCAATCAGGGAAGCATAGATGCAGAAACATATCAGATTGTAAACTATATGAATCCTGAGTTTGACTTTGACCCTCAGGACAATCCGGGATGGAATATTTCCCAGGACCTGAAGTATCTGACCTATGATGAGGGTAAAGCTCTTGAGCCTGGCACATGCAGGGATTACAAGATTAAATTTACCATTCTCGAGGATGTGAATGTCTCAGAAATAGTCAATTATGCAGAAATTTCGCACGGTTCCTGCCAGGGAGTTGCAGGAGATTTTGATTTTGACTCCAAACCCGACAGAATACCCAACAACGACAAGGGAGGCCAACCCAAAGGAGTGACCGATAATATGATGGACGACAATGGAACAAATGACGAAGACGATCAGGATCCAGCGGTGGTCAGCCTTAATGAGATAGACCTGTCACTTGTAAAAACCGTAGCAAGCAGGCGTGCTGCTGCCGGCGATGTCATTGTATTTAACTTTACTGTGAAAAATGAGGGACAAGTTCCTGTT
This sequence comes from Bacteroidota bacterium, assembly GCA_029573365.1. Classification (GTDB taxonomy): domain Bacteria; phylum Bacteroidota; class Bacteroidia; order Chitinophagales; family Saprospiraceae; genus OLB9. The sequence continues at coordinate 7,344 of JAKQGD010000130.1, forward strand.
TCAAGATTTAAACTGGTGGATTATTTTTCGCCGCAGACAGATCTTGTCGACCCTACATGGCAAAACGTCAATGGTATGGCAGAAAAAGAGGTCACTGTTCCGGGCAATTTACAACCCGGCCAGACGGTGACTACACAATGCA
>JAKQGD010000165.1 GCA_029573365.1 Bacteroidota bacterium
CACGGTGGCTTCATTTGCCATCTGAGCCTCGCCCCGGTATGAGCCAAACATCAAAATCACAAGGATAAAGTAAGGCATAATATGTTTCATTTTATTGTGTTTAATGGTCATTTTATCAGTTTGCATACGCCGGGTTGGTGAGCAATCCGGGATCGCTGAGGGTCTTAAGAAAAGCTACCAAGTCTGCTTTGTCCTGAGCTGAAAGTCCCAGTCCTTTCTGGATGGTGGGTATTATCAGTGGTGATACCGTCGGTGACATCTTAACTCCTGAGTTGTAATGCTCCACTACTTCCTCGAGGGTGTTAAACCTGCCATCATGCATATATGGCGAAGTGTACTCAATATTTCTCAGAGACGGCATTTTAAAAGCGGCCTTGTCAAAATCAGCACCGGTAACTTCAAACCTGCCCAAATCTTTAAATTCAACACCCAGATCAAGGCCATTGTTCATATAATCGTCATTGGTAAAAAATGGAGGCACATGACAATGGGCACAGTCGGCCCCTGAATTTTGGGGAAAGAATGGGTTGTATTCCTTAAAAAAAAGTACCCTTCCTCTTTCTTAACTCTCTGTCAGTGTCGTTTTGCCCTGCAGAAATTTGTCATACTTTGAATCCAGCGAAACGACCGAAGCCATAAATTGTTCCAAAGCAAGGCTTATCTTTTCTGTGGTTACCTCGTCAGTGCCAAACGCCCTTACAAACTGGTCTCTGTAGGTCTGGTCTCCTCCCACCTTGGACAGAACATTGGGCAGAGTTTCATTCATTTCGAGCATGTCCTGAATAGGCCTGAGTGACTGGTCTCTCAGGGTAGGAGATCGGCCGTCCCAGAAAAATCCATTGGCATGCCAGGCCAGATTAAACACGGGCATCGCCTGCCGTCTGCCTAAAAGTCCCCGCACACCTTTGGAAAAACGGGCGGGGTCAGAAAATCCCATGGTTTGCATATGGCAGGAAGCACATGATTGGGTATTGTCAGACGACAGTCTTTTGTCATGAAACAATTTTTTACCCAGCTTGACTTTTTCTTTGGTCAATGTATTGTCAGCAGCAATATCAGGGGTAGGGACGTATGACGGATAAGTTAATTCATACGGTGTCGGGTCAAAGACCGGAGCAGGCTCTTCAGGATCATTTCCACAGGACGCAAACAAGGTCATAAGAAAAACAAAACTGGTATATTTTTTAATAAGTCCCTGAATGGTCGTTGGGAGGACAACAGTGGATGTGGAGTGTTTTCTGATCATGGTGAAGGTGGATTATCGAAGATAAACATTTGTAACAAGATTTGGGTCGTCAAGAGTTAGGAGAAAGGCTTCCAGGGACCAGATTTGGTATTCTGTCAGGCCCAGGGGCTTTATTTCCGGGCTTTTGTGAGGATGGTTCTTACCTCCTGAATTATAGTGCCTTATGACTTCGGTAAGACTGGAAATAGAACCATCGTGCATGTAAGGGGCTGTGTATCCCAGATTGCGAAGTGTGGGTGTTTTAAACAGGGCAAGGTCAGCTGAGTCACCCGTCAGTCTATATCGACCAGGATCAGGGTATGTTTCATACAGGCCGTTGTTGGCAAAGCGGTTGTCTGTAAAATTAAACCCTGAATGGCATTTGTAACATGCTGT
>JAKQGD010000167.1 GCA_029573365.1 Bacteroidota bacterium
TTTTATTTACAACTGTCAAGGGGTTTGTTGTTTTTCGTTGTGAAAACTTTACGGCTTAGTGACTCTTACTTTTCTGAGCATAGCGTCACATCTGATAGAGGTCAGGTTTCTTTTGGCACCGCCGTAATGCCTGTTTTTCGGTACTAAGACGCTGATTTACAAAAATTTTGAGAAATTTGTAACAAAATTTTCTTCACAAACGTCATCCCCGTGTTAATGGACCAAGAGAAAATGAAAGCCCTGGACCTGCCCTTCAAAGACAAATTGTACCGATTCGCCCTCAATATAGTGGGCAATACATTTGACGCTGAGGACATTATGCAGGAGCTTATGATTAAAATCTGGAACCGTCTGGACCAGTACAACGAGATTGAAAACAAGGAAGCCTGGTGTATGACCGTGACCCGCAATATGGCGATCGACAAAACCAGAAACCGGCGAGAAACAGCCCAGGATATCAGCGACTATCACCACCTGCGTGACAATGCCGATACCCAGGATAAAAAGCTGGAGGATGCTGAGAGGTTTGGAAGCATCATGGCCCTCGTAAACCAGCTGCCCGAAAAGCAGCGTATTATCCTGCATCTGAGGGATGTGGAGGGTTATACCTACCAGGAAATAGCCGACATGACGGAGTCGACACTTGATTTTGTAAAAGTCAGCCTTCACAGGGCCAGGAAAACCCTTAAGGATGAATTGTTAAAAAGGAACTTTAAGAAATATGAAGCTTAATCTGGATGACATCCTGCTCAGATTCTGGGAAGGAGAAACCTCCCTCGAAGAGGAAAAAGTGCTCAAGGAATACTTCCGGTCAGGCAATATAGACGAAAGCCATCGGCCCTTTGCCCCATATTTTTCATGGGTAGGTGACCAGGCGGCCATCACCAGCCCTCAATCTTCCGATGATGAGATGGACAGGCTGCTGGAAGCCTACTGGGCAGGTGAGTCTACCCTTGATCAAGAACAAAAGCTAAAGCAATATTTTGCAGGTGGTCTCATAAGGGAAGATCACAAAGCATATGCTGATTTGTTTGGGTACCTCGGACAGCAAAGGTCTGTCACCTATCCAGGAGGTAAAAAGGCAGTACCACAGCAAGGTGCCGCCGTCAGGTCTCTTTCCTTTAAAAAGGTGATTTATGCTGCGGCAGCTGTGATCGCCCTGGTGCTTGGTTCCGTATTTACGGTTAAAAACCTGGTTACTGTAAACAATGACACTGACGCTAAGACCGCCATGTATTACGAAGTCGAGGATCCAGAAGAAGCAATGAGAATTACGAGGGAAGCACTGGCACTTGTCTCCACAAAATTCAGACAAAGCCAACAATCAGTCAAAGACAACATGGAGCCTCTAAGCAAGGCAGCCATTTTTAAATAACTTATTTTCAAATCATTAAGTAACCATTAAATCAAACCATAGTCATGAAAAATATTTTTTCATTTGCGGTAGCATTGCTACTTACATTTTCCGCCTCAGCACAGGGAGATGCCATAGAGCGGTTTTTTAAGGACTATCAGGACGATCAGAATTTTAGCGTCGTATACGTAGCCCCCAAAATGTTTCAGATGGTGAGCAAGGTCACCGATGGCTCGGAAGACAAAGAACTGGCTGCCATAGTCAAAGATCTCAAAGGCCTGAGAATACTAAAAACCAGCGTCACACCCGACAAGATCTACAAGGAGGCCAACCGTAGACTTAACATCAAGGAATACGAAGAGCTTGTGACCGTCAGGGACAAGGACCAGAACGTGAGATTTGTGACCAAGGAAGCCAATGGCACCATTAATGAACTTCTGTTGCTTGTCGGCGGCGAGGACGAATTTGTTCTGATGAGTTTTGTAGGCAATATAGACCTCAATAAAATCTCACGTTTAGCTAAAAAACTGGAACTGGACGGAGCCGAGCACCTGGACAAAGTCAACAAGAAAAAACAATAAACCTCAACCCCCATAACCAATGAAACCAATAATTATATTACTGCTATTGTCTACCTGCCTTATTATTCCCGGCAATGCAGACGGCCAGAAATCTGTTAAAAAACTGGTACGTGAGATGAAAAAGCACGAAAGTTACGAGGGTATTTCTCTGCCCGGCTGGGTAATACGGTGGGGCAGCAGGATTGCAGCCCGCCACGATGACGAATGGAAAGAGTCAGGCCTTGCCGGCCTTGTGGGCAAGATCAGGCATCTCAGGGTTGCTACAGCAAAGATGTCAGCGGTTACCACACCAAGAGGAATCAAATCACACTTTGTCAGAGCCATCAAGTCAGATGGATTTGACGAATATGTAAAGCTCAGAGACGATGACCAGCACCTAAACCTGTTTGTCAGAGAAGAAGACGGCGTCATAAACAGCATGGTACTGCTTAGTGACCAGGACGGTGAAGTATCCCTGATCCACCTTAAGACCCGATGGACAGAAAAAGATCTGGAGGGTATCGCTTTCGGCCGTCTTTCAAGACAATTAAAAACAAACCACCGCATTAACACCTTAAACCCTCATTAAAATGAAAACACCTTTTGCATTATTTTTAGCCCTGTTTTTAGCTTCAACAGCCATAAGTCAAAAAAACATCGACCAGGTACTTCGCAAGTACAAAAATGACGAAGGAGTCGTCAATATGAACCTGACCGGCGAAGTACTTAAAATGTTTGCAGGTACCAAAGACGAAATTAAAAGTACAGTAGAAACCGTGGACGTGCTGATATTTAAAAACAACACAGATATTTCGTCTGATGACCTCACAAAAATAGAATCTGTGCTGGCCAGAGACAAGTTTGACCTGCTGGTGGATGTCAGGGATCAAGGCCGAAAGGTAAAACTCTATGCCATAGATTCAGGGCAGTTTCTTCAAAAAATCTTCGCCAATATCCATTCGCAGGAGATGAATGCCTATTTTGTCTTGTCGGGAAATATCCTTTTTGACGAACTCACCAAACTCGGTATGGACTTCGAAAAAGGAGATCCGCTAAAAGTGATAAACAAAAGCAGGGGAAAACATTAATCTTTTTATGAGCACCAAATAAAACAGAGTTGCCGGCCGAGACCTACAACTCTGTTTTTTTTTTTACATTATGCGTAAACGCTCTCTTTGTTGAATTTCTTTACCAGAAGGGCGTAAATAAGTGCCCGGTACTTGTTCCTGTTTGACTTACCCATCTTTTCAATGGCCTCATTTACAGCCGCACCCAACTCCGGTCCGTCTTTCAGACCCAGCTTTTTAATCAGGAAATTTGTTTTTACACGATCCAACTCGGCCTGGTCAGAACCAGATACCCTTGAGGCGTCCTCGTTATAAATTACAGGTCCCAGTCCCTTGGTGACTGACCTGATAAGGCTTTCGCTGAGACCCAGGCCCAGTTCATCTGAAGATTGCTTGTACAACTGAATTTTTTCTTCCAATTTGCTCATTTTAAAAAGTTTTAATGATTAAACAAAAACAAAAACCATCCCTGTAACCATGTGAGGCTTTGCTGCCACATCTCCTGGATACCACGGGAACGTATATGAAACAAATTTGAGGTTTATTAGATGTATAAAGGGTTAAAAATTTAGAAAATTAGATGATTTTTTTACGTATTGGTCGATAATTATGGCCAATGTTGTATTTCTTACCCTATTTTTATATCCTTAAACAGCTTACACCAATGATTTTTGCCTTCACAATCGCCGCCCTCGGACTCTGGATTCTGACCAAAGAAAAACCGTACTGGGGGACATTTATGAGGATTCTTTTCTGGGCAGGCATCGTTGCGACGGTATGGGATCATGTCATCGTGCAGCTAAACATAACAACAGGCTTGCTGACTCTGAGTGTGCTCAGCCTATTGCTTGCGGTCACAGGCTATGTCACCGATATGTATGGAGGTGGTACGTATGGTAAAATCATGTTTATCATAATAGCTTCCGCAATGGGTTACTTTGTGGACCAAAAACTTAAAAGTTACCCGTCTGAAAATACCGGTGAGGTCCTAAAGCCCGATTCCGCCGGAGAGCTCCTTGCAGAAGTGCCCCCTGCGGGTGTAAGTGTCATAAAAAGTATTTGCAGGACCTACGGTGCTACAGTGAAATCTGCTTTCAGTCCAGTAAGCCCTCAATCTACAGTCCTGGACGATTATCTGATCATAGATGTGCCTGATGGCAATGATACAAAGGACCTTTTAGAAAAACTCAAAGCATCAGAATATGTACGTTGGGTAGAATACAATGAAGTGATACCAATGAAATTTCCAGCACCTGCCAAGGATGGCATACCTGTCGTCCCACTGTCAAATGATCCGTCTGTGTCCATGCAATGGCATCTTTCTTATATGAATATGGGTGAATACTACAAGGCCTTCGAAACTTACGGCATAAAACCAGAGAGGCCTGCGAGACTTTACATTCTGGATACAGGCATTGATTCCCGCCATGAGGACCTCCCGTCATCTGCCACTAACAAACCCGACAAACAGGGTCATGGAACCCACTGTGCCGGCGTAGCTGCAGCAATAACCAACAATAGATTGGGAGTGGCCTCCATGAGCCCCGGCAAAGACTGGATTGAGGTGTATGGCATACAAGTCATCGGTGATGTGGGATTTGGCACACAGAAGTCAATCATAGACGGCATCATCCTTGCAGCTGATCAGGGAGCCGATGTCATATCTATGTCACTGGGAGGCATCACCAATCAGGAACGTGAAAAAACCTACAATGAGGCGGTAAAATATGCCAATTCAAAGGGGAGCATCGTGGTCGTTGCTGCCGGCAATGCCAATCTCGATGCTGCCAGATACAGCCCCGCCAACAGCGAAAACGTCATCACAGTAGCTTCCGTCAATGAAAACCTGGCCAAATCAGGCTTTTCAAACCATCTTCAAAACATCACTCTGGGTATAAGTGCCCCTGGTGAACGTATATTGTCAACTACACCCGGCAATACCTATACTGCATATAACGGCACTTCCATGTCTACACCACAGGTAGCCGGACTCATAGCTGTCATGAAAGCCATAAGGCCTGCATTGGACACCTATGGGGCCTATAAGATCCTGGAACGCACAGGTACAGAAACAACGGGCGGAAAAAGATCAGGTAAAATGATACAACCTTCAAAAGCCATTATCGATCTTACACAAAGCAATTAATCAGAGCCCATCAGGTATAGAGCTCCCGCATGATATTTTTCATCACTTCCATGGGAGACTGATTGGCATTAATGACAATACCGGAAGTCAGATATAAAGGTCTTCTTGTTTCGCTCAATTGTTCCAGTTTTAGCCTGACATCATCTGGCTGAAGCCCTGCCAACAATGGTCGTCCCGCCCTACCATCCACTCTCTCCACAAGCACATGGACGGGACAATCAAGGTACACAGTTTTACCTCTGGCATTTAAAGTCTCCATGAGTCCGTCATGGCAAGGCAAGCCACCGCCTGTGGCGATTACCCCGTGGGTTAGTTTCCAGTTTTTAATCAATAGGGTTTCGAGGTCTCTAAAGTGGTTTTCGCCGTGTTTTTCAAAGATGGTGGACACCTCCATACCGGCTATGGAAGAGATGATATCGTCTGTATCAAAAAATGGAAGACCCAGCTCCTCAGCCAGCAGATTGCCCACAGTGGTCTTACCGCTACCCATCATTCCAGTCAGAAAAATCAGCACTCCACAGGATTTAAAAGTTAAATGGCGGCCATAATGCACCGCCATTTAACCACGTTTGATATTGGATTGTACTCCGGTTAATACCCCGGATTTTGCTTTAGATTTGGGTTGGCCGAAATATCCGCCGAAGGTATGGGATACACATTATACTTAGGATCAACAGGCTGCCCCTGGCTGACACCTCCTTTCCAAGCCCACAGATAATCACCCGTAGTAAACTTATTAAACCTGACCAGGTCTGTACGTCTGTGGCACTCCCAGTATAGTTCTCTGGCTCTTTCGTCAAGGATAAAATCCAAAGTAAGCTCGCTTTCTGTGACATTGCCTGCTGTACCGGTAAATGCCCTTGTCCTTACAGCATTGACATATTCCACTGCCTTAGCCTTGGAAGCTCCTGACGCTCCCCTTAGGATGGCTTCAGCAGCCATGAGATAGGCGTCTGCCAACCTGAACATAGGAAAATCCGTATCAGGGAAGTCTACATTGGAGCCGGTCCTTCCGTCAGAAGTGATGTTTTTAAATTTCAGTACCGCGTAGCCATTGGTAAACACAGCTATATCCTCTCTTGTGTCTATATCGAGTTTTTGGCCTTTGGTACCGAAAATACCCCTTTGGTCAAAACTTGTCAGCCTCAGCTGATAGGTGTAATCGGGATTTTCGAGGTCCAGTCTTATCTCATATCCACCTGATTTTGTAATCATGATGTTGTCTCCGCCAGCTTCCAGGATGCCGTCGGCTCCGGTATCGCCTAGATTGATTGCCCAGTCGTTATTGGCCCTGAATTTTATGGCCCCGGCATTCAGGTCCACTTTGGCTGTGAGATAACCCAACTCAGCATTCCACGTCAGTGGTGTATCATTGTTCCAGCCTCCGGCAGTTGCGTCACCCACGACGCTCCAGGTCTGCTTCTCTATCGCGTAGGTATTGTTGTTGAGGTCTACCTTGATGTAATAAAGTCCGGGCTCACTGACCTTGATATTGGCACCATTGGTCTCCAGCTTGCCGTCACCTTCATTGTCACCCAGTTTGCCTCCCAGGGTAGAACTGGGGTTTCTCAGCACCACAAATTCTGTATTGGCTGCAGCAAAATATCTATAGCCTTCATAAATTTTGTTGGACTTGGATGAAGTAAGGGCATTTTTTGTGTCACTTCCGTTGAATGGAATGGCCTGAAATGAGCCGGGTATATACACTTTAGGATAATTTTTTCCGGGATTAAAATCGGTTACGATACCGGTCAGATCCGCCGGAAACTTTTCTACAAGTTGTTTTGTACACCTGGAGCCACCCCATCCGCTTGACACACCTGATTCTAGGGGATTTATAGCTCCACCTATGCCAGCACGGATGATAAAGGTCATACCGCCCCACGTCCGGGTATTGAGGCCATCAAAAGTCACCGGAAAAATAATCTCTTTTGACAGATGGTTGTCGGCCAGGAAGAGGTTGGCGTATTTGGGTTCTAGCGTATAGCCGGCATTGAGTATTTTTTCGCATGCGGCGAGACATTCTGTATATTTCTTTTGGCCGGTATATACCTCGGCATTCAGATATAGCTTGGCCAAAAGCATCCAGACTGCTCCGCGGTCAGCACGGCCGTATTCATTGGTGCGGGGAGCCTTAATTTTGGACTCAATGTCGAGGAGTTCTGCTTCGATGTATTTAAAGAGGTCGTTGGCATTAGTCTGCACCGGAAAAAAAGATCCTACTTTGTCAGCTTCGGTTACAAAAGGTACATTCCTGAATATGTCCAGGGCATGCCAGTAACTGAGGGCTCTTATAAACCTCGCCTCGGCACGATAGTCGGCGATTTCCTGTCTCAGGGTACCTGATACTCCCCTGCCGTCTAGCTTTTCGTCTGTGGTTTCGCGGAGAAATTCGTTGACCAGCGGAATCTGATAAAAGACCCTGCTGTAAAAGGCAAAAATAAATCCATCCGAAGGTGTCCAGTCCTGGTCGTGGAAGTCATAGATGGTCTGGTCGTTCCAGCCTATCAGGGCCTCATCGGTAGACAATTCCTGATGGTACCAGTAGCCTCTCAGATACTGTCCAAATCCTTCGTCTATCCCCGATATGTCGGCCTGCCCCGAAGGGCCTTCCTGCCCTGAGACGGCAAAGCCGGCATATAACTTGGCAAGAAATTTTTTGTACGAGGTTTCGTCATTAAATACGGTGCCCGATGTCACCAGGTTGGGATCCAGTGGTACAGTGTCCAGGTCTTTGAAACAGGAACTCAGGGCCAGGCCCGTGATGATTATGATGAGTGCTTTTAACTTTTTCATTTTTGAAGATTTATGTCTGTTCAAAAAAAATAATTCAATATTAAAAATCCACACTTATGCCGGCCAGGAAGGTCCGGGTCCTTGGATAAATGTTGTTGTCTATACCATTACCTATTTCAGGATCCAGTCCTTTGTATTTGGTGATTACAAAAGGATTCTGTACCGTTGCGTAAAACCGTGTAAACTTTCCAATAAACTTGTCCAGGCTGTAGCCAACGGTAATGTGGTCTATCCTGAAAAATGAGGCATCCGTAACGAAAAAGTCCGAAAACGTCAGGTTTCTCTGCTGCAGCAGGTTGTTTTCCAGTCCTGACCTGTGGATATTCTGCAGATAATTGGTAGGGTGATACAGTCTTTGAATAAACCCCATGTCAGTGGCCACATTGTTGTACACGTAGTTGCCGATATTCGATCTGCCGGCAAATGAAAAATCAAGGTTTTTGTATTTCAGATTACTGGTAATACCCATAATCACGTCAGGGGCAGGTTTTTGGAATCTGTATTTATCCAGATCATCGACTTTGCCGTCTTCATTTATATCATCAAACTTACCCTCTTGTATCTTGCCGTTTTCGTCGTACAATTGCTTATACACATAAAATGATGCCGGAGCGTAGTCCACGGAATGTATCTGAATATTACTGCTTACACCACCTGCGATTCCACCGGTCAATACGCCAATGTAATCGGGGTCCGTGGTAGCAGTAAGTTTTGTAATCCGGTTTCTGTTGTAAGCTGCATTAAATCCGATATCCCAGGTAAGTGATTCCGATTTAACAGGGGATAAATTGAGCCCGAGTTCCACTCCCCTGTTGACCATGTTGCCTATGTTGGTATTGATAAAATTGGTCAGGTTTGTACCGGCAGGCACTTGGATAAAATTGAGCAGATCCTTGGTGTTTCTCTGATACAGATCCAATGTACCCGAAAGTCTGTCTCTGACTATGGAAAAGTCCAGTCCAACATTGTAGGTGGTGGTTTCTTCCCACTTGATGTTGGCATCGTACCCATTAGGCCTGTATGTATTGATAAACGAATTTCCAATCTGGTAGGCAGCATTAAACAAACTCTGCTGGTATATAGGCTGATACACATAAAATCCTCCGATATCCTGCTGGCCGGTCACACCCCATCCTGTTCGGAGTTTAAGGTTATTAAAATAAGAATTTTTATTGTCAATAAGCCTTACGGCCAATGCTGCTGCGGGAAAAATCCCCCATCTGGTATCTGGCGAAAATCTGGAAGTAGCATCACCTCTGACAGACAGGGTCAGCAAAACGATGTCCTTA
>JAKQGD010000168.1 GCA_029573365.1 Bacteroidota bacterium
CAGTTTATAAACCCCTAAAATATAGTAGCCTTGAGCGATCTCGACCTGATGGTCAGTCAGCAGGACCTCGAAAAACTGAATACCCCGGACAACAAAACAAGTTCGTCCGGGGTATTAAGTTTTTCGAGGTCCTGCTGACTGACCATCAGGTCGAGATCGCTCAAGGCTACTATATTTTAGGGGTTTATAAACTGGCCGATTTCATCCATCTTCCTGCGGTCATTACACAGCCTGGGCACCTTGGACTGTCCTCCGAGCTTACCGAGGGAACGAAGCCACCTGTCAAAGGTCCCCGTCCCGGCCTGTCTGACCAGCAACCTGGTCAGTGCCAGGTCTTTGTATCTTTTGGCGTCGTAGTCAGAGTTTTCGGCTCTGAGGAGGTCATCGAGTCTGTTGGCAAAATCTTCTAGGTCGGCAGGTGGCTTTTCAAATTCTATGAGCCACTCATGGCCACCCCGCGATGTGTCCGACATAAATACGGGTGCCACCGTGTAATCTCTCACCACCGCTCCCGTGGCTGTACATGCCTTGCTGATGGCAGAGTCCGTGTTATGAACCATCACCTCCTCGCCAAAAACATTGATGTACTGCTTTGTGCGGCCGGAGACCATCACCCTGTAGGGGTCAGTGCTCACAAACTTCACTACATCACCCGGCTTGTAACGCCATAACCCTGAAGTGGTGGAGATCACCAGGCAATAATCCCTGCCCGCCTCCACTTCTCTGAGTGTGAGGACTGGAGGATCCGCGTCTTCCATCCTGTTACAGGGTATAAATTCGTAGTATATGGCATTGTCGAGCAGGAGGAGCATACCTTTTTGATGGAGCCTGTCCTGCACAGCAAAATAACCCTCACTGGCATTGTATACTTCATAATATTCCATGTCACTGCCCGGCAGATATTTGCTGAATTGTGCCTCATACGGGCCAAAACCTACCCCTCCGTGGAAATAGGTTCTGAGGTTTGGCCATACTTCGCGGATATTTTCATGACCTGTGACCTCAAGTATACGCTTAAAGAGCACCGACGTCCAGGTAGGTACCCCGGCGAGCATGACTACATCTTCATACAGGCATTGCTCTGCCATCTTTTCTATCTTTTTCTCCCAGTCTGCCATCAGAGCCACCTCAAAGTCGGGAGTGTAAAACGGCCTACCCACCAGGGGCATCCTGTTGAGCAGGATGGCCGAAACATCGCCTGTGGTAACACCCCCTTTTTCGGCCAGTGAGCCGCCCATGATCAGATTTTTGCCTTCAAAAATCCGTGCATCAGGTCTGTTGCCATACAGGATACACATGGCATCCCAGCTTGCAGCTACATGATTGTCAAAGAAATTTTCATCTGTGATAGGTATAAATTTGCTTTTGTCATTGGTCGTGCCTGAGGACTTGGCAAACCAGCTCACCCTGCCGGGCCACAACAGGTCCTCCTCCCCTTGCATCATCCTGGCTATATATGGGTACAGGTCTTCATAGGCCACAAGGGGCATCAACTCGTTGTATTCAGCGGCGGATCTTATACCATTCTTACAGTATTTTTCGCCATATGATGTTCTTTTAAGTTTGTCTGTCAAGGACTGCAATACCTCGGCCTGGAGCCCGTGAGGATCGTCGTACATTCGCTGTAAGCGGACCTTCCTGTACTTCAGATAGCCCTTGACAAGAGTATTGAAAAAAGAATAAATCATACCTCAGGATAATCGGTGACAAAATATGGAATTTCCACAAATGTTGGGCTTGTCAGCCAATAAAAACTATTTTCGGCATAACCGTTAAAAAATTATCCTATGACACCTTACCACTTTATGACAAATAAGAATTACTTTTGCGTCTCTTTTTTAAGGCCCGGGTGCTGAAATTGGTAGACAGGCATGTTTGAGGGGCATGTGTTCG
>JAKQGD010000176.1 GCA_029573365.1 Bacteroidota bacterium
GCCGCAAAACGAAGATAAGGGTCATAACCACAGATGATGATGGTCATAAAGTGCAGATTTATCTTCCCCGCAGTAAAAAGGTATGGCAGTGAGCAACATTGGGTTTGTATCCATTGTTTGAATCTTTTTAAATCAATATCATGGACAACGGATCCACCGAAGACAAAGCCTCATGGGCTATGCTCATTTTTTTGACGCTGGTGTGGGGTTGCTCCTTTATCCTCATTAAAAAGTCGCTCGTGGCTTTTACGCCAGTACAGCTCGCTTGTTTGAGGATAGGTATATCGGCTTTTGCCTTTTCTCCAATAGTGTGGTACCACAGGAAGGAGATCAATTGGAGCCGGTGGCTAAAGTTTCTTGCCGTGGGTCTGACGGGCAGCGGCATACCGGCGTTTCTGTTTTTTTTCGCCCAGACACGGATCAGCAGCTCAGTAGCAGGCCTGCTCAATAGTCTCACACCTATATGGACACTGCTCATTGGCATTTTTATCTTTAATACCACCCTTACCAGATACAAGCTGGCAGGAGTCATCCTGGGATTTCTGGGGGCTGCCATGCTTATATTGTTAGGCAAAGAAAACGGGCTCAACAGCAATCCTGTCTTTGGCATCTTTGTGGTCATAGCTACGGTATGTTATGCCTCCAGTGTCAACATGGTGCAGGCATTTTTTAGCGGCACCAAACCGATCATCATCAGTGCCATGTCGTTTTTCCTTATAGGCTTGCCGGCGTGGGTTTATCTTGCTTTTTCGGGAGTGTGGCACACACTGGCCACTGACAGTCTCGCCTGGCAGTCGCTGGGAGCTGTGACTGCCCTTTCGCTTCTGGGCACTGTATTGGCGAGCATCGTGTTTTATAACCTTGTGCAGAGAACCAATGCCGTATTTGCTTCTACCGTTACCTACCTCATGCCTGTTGTGGCCCTGATGTGGGGCATTGTCGATGGTGAGGCTGTGACTGCTGTTCATTTTCTGGGGCTCGTGACCATACTTGCGGGCGTTTACATCACCAAACTCAGCCGATGAATCAGCGTCCCGGACTGTACATATCGGATAGCGACGACAAAGGGCGAGGTGTCTTTACCTCCGAACATATACCCGCCGGTGAGATCATAGAGATATGCCATGTCATAGTGGTGCCGCGTGCCGAGGTGCCTGTAATACACAAGACGGTGCTCCACGACTACTACTTCCTGTGGGGCGAAGACATGGAAGACGCAGCCATAGCTCTCGGTTTTGGCAGCTTGTATAACCACGCCGTACACTCCAATGCAGACTTTATCCTCGATATAGAAAATGGTACCATAGACATCGTCGCTATAGAGGACATCGCTGCCGGCTCAGAAATCACCATCAACTATCACGGCGAAAGAGGCGACGAGACACCGCTCTGGTTTTAGGTACGGTCGCATAAAGGCTGATTATCGCACATTTCTTTGCATAGATTTACTTTGTATATGTTAATGCTGGTTTTGTATATCCGTGTATTATAATGAAATACGGTATAAAATAATAAAAGTATAAAAATTACACTGCATAAGTTTTGAATTATATAAAAAGAAATAAACAATCTTTGCCCTGACAGGAAACATCGGCAGGCTACAACAAAAACGGGCGGATTTTCTATGATTATTAAATTTTAATCATTAATTTTACCATGAAAAATTATTTTATTTTGATGGTTTTAGGTATTGTATTATTTCAGGTTGGATGTAAAAAAGATGATATTATAAAACCTGAACTATCATCCAGACAACTAAAGTTCTTTACTACCACTCTAGCTGAGGTTGGTTTAAAAAATGACACTATTGAGTATATTTCTGAGCTTAGATCCGCGGATTTTAACAGTCACCTTGCTGAAATACAAAATGCAATGGTAGAAATGGATCAAAAATTTAATATTGTTGATCGTATTACAATAAATTACGGTTTTCCAATCTGGAGAGTGCCTCTAAAGGCTGATAGCTTACACAGTAATATTTATTCATATTGTTTTCCCATTGTGGTACCTAATAAGAAGTGGACAAATGGTTATATTAGAATATTAAAAAATTCTGATGGTGAGCTTAGGTTTTATATTGTTAGGGAAAAAGAAATACTTGAGCGGTTACTAGATGGCTATTTAACGGATGAAGATATTGAAAACA
>JAKQGD010000187.1 GCA_029573365.1 Bacteroidota bacterium
GGTCCAGGTAACCGATGCGTCCTGTCATATCCGTCTGTCCATGTTCATACCTGAAGCCTGGCGAAATGGTCAGTTTTTCTGTGAGATAAATCATATTTTCGACTGAAATTGCCAGGCTGTTGCTTTTGTAAAACATATCCCGCACGAAATCTCCATCGATGGTTAAATCATAATCGGTGCCTGCGGTGCCTTTGCCCCTTTGCCTTCTCCTCATATCGTTGTTAAAATAGCGGATACCGCCGGAAACCACACTTTTAAACCTGCCCAGTTGATATTGATGCACCAGGCGAAGTTCAGATGTTTTGGAGTCAAAATTGTCCATGTCTATGGTCCTCGCACCAAAAAGGCCGGTTATTCTGCTGACCGTATCCGGCTTGTTGGCAAAGCCTTCAAAAAGTACACTGTTTCTGCTCCCGAATACTCCGGAAATTACCCATTCAATGGTGGTAAGGTGCGAAGGCCGCCAGGTCCAGTGAAGGGCGGGCACCCAAATTTCGGGCGAATAAAAATTTCTGGTACGGGTAGACTGCCGTGGATCCTCTGCAAACTGGGCATCTGTAAGTGGGCCTGGCAATTTGTAAAGATATTCAGATCTGCCCAGCTCAAATTTCAGGTTTATGTCAGGGGTGATATCATATCCAAGGCAGAAGTATTGTGCATTGGCTGATGACCTTCCGTTTTTACGGTAATCATCAGAGGCACGGCTGTACAAGTAGCCGTAGTAGGTCCATTTGCCATAACGTCCGCCGGCTGCATTATAGGTACTGATGAGATTAAATGATCCGACGCTGCTTACAGACTCAAAGCCAAGGGTTCTGGCTGTGTCCGGCCCTTTGAGGACATAATTTACCATACCCCCGAATTCAGCACCATACTGCAGGGCGGCGGTACCGCGGATGACTTCCACGTTTTTGACAGCCTCCATAGGCATGGAGTAATGACTGGCAGGATACCCGTAAATATCGGAATTGATGACTACTCCGTTTTGGCGTATATTAAATTCCCAGCTGCGGTGGGGATCGAGGCCTCGGGTGGCAAAATTGATCTGATTGCCGGACCCGTCCATGTCATACACAAATGCTCCGGGAATACGGGCGAAAAGTTGCCTCCCTGTTTTTTCGGTAACATTGGCCGGAAGGGAAGCTATATTGATTACCTCAGTTTTATGCCCTGCCGTAATATAGGTGCCGTGTACATCCGGCAGTTGAGTGACATTAAGGAGGTGTCTGAAAGCAGTGACCGTAACATTGTCCATGATTACGGTTTTCGAGACAGTATCCGTCTGAGCTGTCAGTGTTATGCCGTAAATAATCCAAAACAACAACGTCCATTTTGCCTTGCCCATAAGCTTACCTTGTAAAAGCCGCAAAGTTAACGGGTGTCTCACTTTTTTCAGTAACCTTCCATACATAAAGTGCAATAAGTGACCAAAATCATATGGCTGACAACTGCAACATAATAGACATTAATTCGTTTTACCTCAGTAAAGAAGGTCATCACCATTGCCTTTGACCCTACAGATTATTACATGTTTATCATTAAAAATTTTCAATATGAAATTTCTTAAAGCACTTTTACTGATTTTACCTGTACTGTTGTTTACAGCCTGCAGCAAAGACGACACGGCTCCGGTCATAACCATCACTTCACCGGCAGAGGGCAGTACACTGCTAAAAGGACAGTCTTACCCGGTTCAGGGTACAGTAACCGACGACACAGAACTAGCAGAAATCAATGTGGGAGGCGTCAAAATCACAACTTTTGATTCGGCTACCAAGTACACCATCGCCAATGTAAATCTGCCCATCCCAGCCACCACCACCGAGACAGCCGGTTCTTTTACCGTGACGGCGACTGACAAAGAGGGCAATACGGCCACTAAGACAGTTACTTTTAAGATCAACTAAG
>JAKQGD010000188.1 GCA_029573365.1 Bacteroidota bacterium
CATGCTCGTGGCTGTAACCCCTATCCTGGTCGATTATTCAATCAACGCCAGGGGGTATACGCTAGTTGCCCTATTTGCACTGCTCACCTGGTGCTTAGGGGTCTATGTCACGACACATGTAAATAGCTTTGCCTGGTTACTTATAGGCCTGGTAGGCGCATGTGGTTTTTATACCGTACCTGTGTTTTTGTACCCATTTGGTATCTTGTTTACCTGGCTGTTGTTGAATTTACTTTTCAAACAATTTTCCCGATCCTATTCTTCCCAAAGAAATTTCTTTGTGAAGCTGCTTATTGTAGGAACTCTGACGGTCATCCTGACTGCATTTGCTTACTTACCAGTGATTTTATCCTCCAGTGTAGCGTCATTATTTGGTAATGTTTTTGTTCAATCACTCTCCTGGTCCGATTTTTTACAGACTGTACCTCACCGGCTAAGTGACACCTGGCAGGAGTGGACAGGCAACATATCACTGATTTTTATTATTCCAATATTAGTCGGATTGGCTATATCTATCATTCTCCACAGGCACATCAGCAGCCTAAAAATCCCCTTCCAACTAGCAACTGTACTCTTCCTAATTCCTGTTTTATTGATTCAACGTCCGAATCCCTGGGCTAAGGTGTGGCTGGCATTTCTGCCCATTATCCTGGTTTGGGCAGCGGCAGGCCTGATAGGCTTACTGGACCAAATGATGTTGAGCAGGAAGTCAATTAAGGTTATTACTGCTGGCATTTGTCTCGTGCTGCTAATCGCAGGGCTCAGGCATACTGTGACCTTATATCGTCGATACGCACAGCCAGGTACAGTGGAACAAATCGTCCTTGACCTGGTGGGTAAACTTCAGACTGGTGATATTGTCATCGCTATGGACCCGGTAGATATTCCCCTACAGTATTACTGGCGCGTCAACCAACTTGACCCAGGTTTTCTCAAATTCGATAGCGAGCTTATCGACCGCGCTTTTGTGGTGGTACACCTCCCCTTTGAGCAAACATTAGAAGGGGTTTTAACAGATCAGGGCATTTCAATTGACAACTTACAAATCCTGCAAGAGGCTGAACTGGTGGAGGATTACGGTTCTAGTCTGTTGTATCTTATCAATACAGATTAAGACGGAAACAATTTGATTGTTTGAAAAAATACGATTATTTCGACAGGGAGAATTTTAAGATATACCATATCGCCATTAATCCGTCTTTGAAGCCTATCTTTTTGCCCTCGCTGTAACTGCGGCCTGCATAGGAAATCGGT
>JAKQGD010000205.1 GCA_029573365.1 Bacteroidota bacterium
TCAGCAGTTTGCCTGCATCAAATTCTTTGTCATCAGCTATAAGAACTGCATGGCCTGACCTTCTTTCAGTAGATGGACTGTTTGCATTTGCCTGCATGCTGTTGTTGACATCTCCGGTTTTTACGGCTATGAAGTCCACACCGCCTTTATCTTCAAACAGCGTGTCAATACCTATTTTTGAAGGGAAATCAAATGGGAATTCAGGATCGTCAAACGTGTATGCCTTTGGTACAAATCTCCAGGAAGTATTGTTTTCGAATTCGTTGGTGATGCCCAGAATCAGTTTTCTGAGGTTAACGAGGTCGCTGGCTGTTATACTTCTCGAATTGTTGACGTCTGCTGCCAATAACTTGTATGGGTCGTCCAGTTTCTGGATACCCAGAATATGCCTCTGAATAAGAACCAGGTCAAGGGTAGACACACCATTGAGAACATCATCGTTTTTAGCTGCAGCTACTGATTTGGGATCGAAAACGTCCACTCCAGAGAATTTATATTCGCCATGATTTTTGGTCATGTCTTTCATTTCCGTAGTTGACGAATTTAACGTAAGTCCAACCTCGATGTGATCCACACCCTCATCAGCAGTTGTGGTAATCCTTCCGGAAACGGCAGGCATCATCTCAGGTCTGTCAGTACAAGCATTGGTCAGAGGAGAATCCTGCAGAATAAGCACGACATCACAGAAATCGGAATTTCCGTTTTCGTCTATGACATACATTTTTAGAGGAATCCTCGCCAGCTGTCCATTAGGTATGTCAGCACACGTAAATGTTCTGGCTGGCTGTGTACCGGCAGCGTTGAATGAAAACTTAAGTTTGCTGTCGTCACCACAATTGTTTTCGCTCTTTAGGTTAAAGTCACTTGCCCATACTTCTGTAGAACCGGTAGAACCTATTACCCAGACCACTTCGCCTATACATATAGGAGTAGGCTTCTTTGTGGGTCTTATTGTGATGTCATAGCTGCAGGATTTTGGAGTGCCGCATCTGTTGGTCACTGTAAACGTAATCCTGTGTGGACCGGCAGGAAGTGTCCTGGTCACAGACTTGCCTGTGCCTGTCTGGTCTACAGTATTGTTTCTGCCCAAATCGAGAGACCAACTGTATTTTAGGTCCTCAGGGTCTGTACATTCATCTGTTGCATTTGCAGTCATGGTTACCTCACGGTCACATTTACCGGGATCTGTATCCAGGGTCTGATTTGGACCGCAGGTCACAACCGGTCCGCCGCTGCCTGTCAGCTTGATGGTCTGCACTTTTTCTGCCACAACCTGTGCATTGGGATAAGAACACCAGTCGATGACCTTCCAGGTTCTGAGTATCTTGATACATGCCTCCGGGACATAATAAAATTCCTGGTCGACAAAAGACACACCTATGTCTCTGCAGGTAGTGTTGTTTACACTTGGCCTGCTGTTGGTGATGTCAGGATGGGCCTTGTCTATGTCACACGTAGGCAGGCTAAGGTCTCCCGGGAAAGTCACGTTTGAAGACGAAAAGGCCGGAGACGTCACTGTAAGTGACTGAGTGCACTTGACAGAAGGGTTTGAAATCAGGAACCATTCACGAACGACTGATCCTGTACCACACTTGCTGTCTATATTGTTGCTGGTGATGCGGCTACCAAATTTTAGGTCACTGCATATGCCAGTAGCTGTAGGCTTGCCAAAGAAAGAAGTATCGAAAGTGGCTCTTAGAAATGTTCGATGCATTTCAAGCGCTTTGTTCGGCAATCCAGCGACGGATGTCTTCCGCCCTCCATGCAGTCATTCGCGTCGAGAGCTTGATCGGATGGGGAAA
>JAKQGD010000226.1 GCA_029573365.1 Bacteroidota bacterium
TCTGGCGTTTGGTTTAGTGTCTGCTAAAAGAGGGATTTTTATGTTCTATTATTCTCGTATTGCGAGACAAAAGACCAGTCTTCCGATGCCAAAGCTATGGATGGCATCGTTTTTTGCTGGTGTTTTTATTTCGATGGGTGCTTTTTGTAGTCAGGTGGCTTATGCAGACATCGGTCTTAAGGCTGCTTCTGCTGCGGTGTTCCCCATCGGTCTTATTATGGTTGTTTTGGGCAAAACCGAGCTGTTTACGGGCAACCATCTTCTTGCCTACTCCTTTTATGCAAGAAACGAAAAGTTATCCGCGGTAATAAAGAACTGGAGTATCGTGTATGTGGGCAACTTATTGGGATGTTTGATTTTTGGTGCCTGTATCGTTGTTGGGTACAGTCATGGGTTTACAAACTCCCGTGTGGCGGAGGTGATAACCACCACAGCGGCGACCAAGGCCGGTCTTCATCCACTAGACATGTTCATCAGAGGCATTCTGTGTAATATTTTGGTTTGTTTGGCTGTCTGGTGTGCCTATCAGGCCAAGACGGTGACAGGAAAGGCTGTTGCTATTTTTTGTCCGATTTTTCTGTTTGTCTACTGTGGGTTTGAGCACTCCATAGCCAACATGTTTTTCATTCCGGTCGGGATGGCAGTCCACCTTTTGGGTGACATCGGTCCACATGTTCCGTTTCTCGGTCTGTTATCCAACTTTCTTTTTGTTTCGTTGGGTAACATAGTAGGTGGAGCAGGAATCGCAGCCGGGGGACTCTGGGTCATGGACTTCCATGCCCTCAAAAAAGACAGAGAAAGAAAACTGGAAGAACTACTCCGACAGGAATGGAAAACATGATATCAAAAATCACACTGACCAACTTCCAGTGCCACAAAGACCTTACTATCACGCTGGATAGAATAACCACTCTGGTAGGCCCGTCTGATTCAGGTAAGTCGTCCGTAATCAGAGCTCTAGACTGGGCTATATTCAACGAAGGTCGTACCTCTTTTCTTACTACTCGGGGATCCAAACAGGCTTCCGTAACCGTCGAGGTCGATAACCACACGATCACCAGAACAACAAAAAATAACTCCTATATCGTCGATGGAACAGAACTGTCATCGATAGGTAAGAACCTCCCAGCGGAAGTCCCAAACGTCTTCCGAATGGGCGAAGATAATATACAGAGACAGCATGAGTACCTGTTCTGGTTCTCCGCCACCTGAAAAACAGCCATCGGTTTTCTTAATGAAAGGACCTCGTATGATGTAACGCTCGAGGTGCATATCACAAGTCCTGCCTTCGCCAGGCGTTCGGGAAGATCAGGCGGGTCTCGAAGAACAGAAAGATTCTTTTGGGTCGCTGCTGATGATAATACCTTCAGGTACTGCTCCTCGCCTACGAGGGGGCCAAGAACCAGTTCACCACTTGGCCAACCGGGTTGCCACCAGCCTGCAAAGGTTT
>JAKQGD010000249.1 GCA_029573365.1 Bacteroidota bacterium
GCCGATGGGACCTCTGCCGGAGGGGATCGCGGAGATCCTGTGCCGGGAGATTACAGTGAGCCAGTTATGCGTGGATGCATGCGTGCATGGGGACCGGCAGCTAGCGCTGCAGTGTTTGCTGCTGGATCCGTGTATGCGTGATATTGACATGGCAAAAGCGATCCTGGCTGATTATCTGGTAACGTATAAAGATTACTTGCCGCAATTTTGGGGGTGAGGAAAAAATGACGGGGGACCGGAGACAGGAAAAAATATACCTGGGTTATGCCGTTGATTGTGTACCATTGGTCAGAGTAATTTGAAAAAAAATTGTGAACCCTCACCTAACCTCTCCCTTTTTTGCTTCGCAAGGGAGAGGAAATTTTTTATGGCTGACCGAGGACAGCTGGCGGGCAATAGATTGACGGGAGACAGAAGACCGGAGACAGGAAAAAATATACCTGGGTTATGCTGTTGATTGTGTACCATTGGTCAGAATAATTTGAAAGAAAATTGTGAACCCTCACCTAACCTCTCCCTTTTTTGCTTCGCAAGGGAGAGGAATTTTTTATGGCTGACCGAGGACAGCTGGCGGGCAATAGATTGACGGGAGACCGGAAACCGAAGGCCACACGGGCTACGCCCTGCCCTTTATAGGGGGCGTTGCACAGGTGGGAAGCAACAATAATGTTTTTTATAAAGACTTACTTGAGAGATACCCACTGGTAGTGAAACCAGACTAATAAATGTCTTAATTAAGTCTATGACTCCTTTTTTTCTTTCATAATATAATAAAGACTGACTTTTGTTTGTTGATGGAGGATAACATGTTAAAAAAGGTCTTGGTCACACTTTGCTTTCTTTCTTTATTATTCAGCCCTATCACATCGTATTCTACTCAAGCAAGTAAGGCTGCAGAAAATCTTACTCCCTCTGAAGGCTCCTATGCATCTGATCAATTGATCATTAAACTACAACCAGAGGTAAAGGTAGAGAATTACACCCTCTCAACCCATGTTATTAGTCTTGATCAGGCTTTAGCATCTGTAAACGCAATTGCATTGGTACCTCTCGCAGGACTACCGGACACTTACCTCTTGAAGATGCAAAGTGATACCAACATTCTTAATGCAGTGGAAACCTTGAGCCGGGAGCCTGCAGTGGACTATGCTGAGCCTGATTACCTTGCTCATTTTGCCAGCGTCCCGGATGATCCTCGATATTCTGAGCAGTGGGGCTTGTCAAAAATAGCTGTGGAAGGAGCATGGGATCAAAGCAGTGGGTCTCCAAATGTGGTGATTGCTGTCATCGACTCAGGTATTGATCTTTCCCACGAAGATCTGTCACCAAATCTATGGGTCAATCCAGGAGAAGTACCTGGGAACAGCCTTGATGATGATAACAATGGTTTCATCGATGACATCCAGGGCTGGAATTTCGTTGATATAAATAACAACGTTCAAGATTTCATTGGACACGGCAGCCTTGTGGCAGGCGTTGCAGCAGCACGCAGTAACAATATGCTTGGGGTTGCAGGGGTATGCGGGAACTGCCGGATAATGCCCGTCAAGG
This sequence comes from Bacteroidota bacterium, assembly GCA_029573365.1. GTDB lineage: Bacteria > Bacteroidota > Bacteroidia > Chitinophagales > Saprospiraceae > OLB9. Next base: position 1,552 of record JAKQGD010000249.1, read on the forward strand.
TCAGCCAGGTCTCTGGGATTGCCAATTACTCAGACATTGCCGCTGGGGTAGCATATGCGACGCAAAAAGGCGCAGATGTCATTAATATCTCACTGGGTGGGTATTCCAATTCCAACACCTTGCGTAATGCCATT
>JAKQGD010000271.1 GCA_029573365.1 Bacteroidota bacterium
CGTCCACAATAAGGGCATTGATAAATACTTTGCGTATGCCTTCGGCTTTTCTTTCTTCTTCCATGATCTGTATGGTATCCACCACGAATATGCGGATGGAATAGCCCACCTGAGGTGCCGCCAATCCTACTCCCTGAGCCGCATACATGGTTTCCCACATATTGGCAATAATCTCAGCAAGGTCCGGGTAATCAGCACCAATATCTTCAGCTCTCTTTTTCAAGACCGGTTGTCCGTAGGCATATATAGGTAAGACCATGTTTCTAAATGTGTTTTAGATATCTTTGTAATATGATGACGGCACTAATTTTGTCAAGGAGTGATTTGTCCTGTCTTTTGGATTTTTTGGCTCCACTCATCAAAATGGCTTCTCTGGCATGTACTGATGAAAAGCTCTCATCGGCAAAATCCACGGGTATCAATGGCCATCTTGCAGAAAACACTTTTACAAAGCCATCAATCCTGTGTTTAAGATAAGTAAAATTACCGTCTTTGTGCACCGGCAACCCTATTACCAGTTTTTCGACCTGATTTTCGGAAAGATATTTTTCCAGGTAACCGGGCAGTACATCAGTAGATACAGTGTCCAGACCGCTTACTATAATCTGAAAGGGATCGGTTACCGCAAGTCCACACCTTTTTGCTCCGTAATCTATCGCCAGAATTCTTGCCATCGGAGGGCAAAGATATGGAATACAATCCAAAAATGGACGGAAGCTATTTTTAATACTACCCGGATTAAAAATAAAAAACCCCTTTCCGGCCAGATCCGGAAAGGGGTATGTATTTCAAAAAACTCAAATTACTCTATGGCAACCATCTTGCGTGTGGCGGTATATTCACCGGCCTTCAAAGTATAGTAGTAAACTCCTGCATTCAGTCCATTTCTGTCTATGCTAAGTGTATTTACTCCTTTTGTCGCATCTATGGCCATCGTCCTGACAACCTTGCCCGTCATATCATGGATAGAAACGGTGGTTTTCATGTCTGAAGGTACTTCAAAATTGATAAGTGTTCCGTCATTGAATGGGTTTGGAGTGTTTTGTCCCAATGCAAATCCTGCAACAGCACCCTTATTTGCGGACCTCCATACTATTTCTCTGACCCTGGCTTCTTCGTCATAACCCTCAGCAGCAGTAATGTCAGATGTGATGTTTACAGCCTTCATGGTATTGCCGCCAGCCTTAGCCTTGAAAGATACCGTAAACAGGACATCACCTGCTTTGAAATCTACTCCGTCAGCCTCATTCCAGCTAAAGGTAATCTTACCTTCGCCGGTTGCCATCATGCCAAAGTTGTTATCTGCAATTCCATTGGCTACAGCCAAAATATCAGCCAGCTCAAGCGATTTGCTGTCAAAGCTGAGAGTAAACTGCATGCCTGTAAGAAGTTGAGCATTTTCGAAGCTTACTGGTACGATTACGTCATCACCCGCAGTAAAACTGACCTCACTGGCCGTAAGTATGATATTGTCTTTGGACCTGTGTTCGGTAGTGAGTGCATTGGCATTTGCTTTGGCATTGCCGTTGACGTCACCTGTTTTTACTGCTATGAAATCGGTGGTCATATCAGTATTGAGTGCATCGATATTATAAACTTCTGGGAAGGCCTCTCCTTGTGCGTAAGTTGGATCCTGGAACTGGTAATTTCTGTCTATAAATCTCCAGGACTTATTGTTTTCAAATCCGGGAACTGTACCCAGAATCAATTTCCTCAGGTCCACAAGGTCAGAAGCCGTAATCTTGCTATCTTTGTTTACGTCGGCAGCAACCAGCTTGTATGGAGTTGCCAGTTTGTCTATGCCCAGGATGTGTCTTTGTATCATGACAAGGTCTAATGTAGAAACACCATTTAAAGGATCGTCATTTTTAGTCGGAACCACGGAATACTGGCCACCTTCAGGTAGGCTGGCAAAGTCAAACTGTCCGTTTTCGTCTGTCATGGTCTGCTTTTCTGAACCATATAGTTGCACAAAGACATTCTGCACTTTTTCTTCTGTTTCTGTAGTCATGGTACCGCCGACAGACCTTCTGCCTTCACCACAAACATCGTTATTGTCCTGGATGTCAATAAATGTGTTTACAGAAGACTGCACTACTGTACCTTCGGATGTAAGGGCAGCTACCCAGATTGTGACCGGATTTTCGCCAAGATCATCACAATCATAAACCCAGTTAGGGGTACCTACCATCTGTCCCAGAGAGTTGACAGTCACCGGAGTAAAGGATAACATGATCTGATATCCGCAAGGATGCGAACTACCATTGTCAAAGTCGGTTGCCCAGATCTCTGCCATACCTTCGCCGCCACCCAGATCCATCAGGCTCATAGCCAGGCCTTGTTTGACATAGGCATTGGGAGCCTTTTTGTTTACGATAGAGAAGATTTGCTCCTTGCTTGTCAGGTTGCCACACCTATCTTCGAAGGTGTAAACAATCTTATGTCGTCCCACTTTGTAGCTATCAGTAAAGCTGAAAGAATTGCCCGTACCGCTAACTGTCGGACCAAAAGAGCCATCGTTGTCAATATCTATCTTGTAACTGTATTTTAGTACTGTTGTACATACGTCTGTTGCACTGGCACCCAGGGTAATGGATCCTGATGTGCAGGTTGCATCATAAGTATCGGCACTGACAGATGGAGCCAGCGGGCCAAACACAGGTGCAATATTGTCTATTACCTTGATTTCCTGAATATAATTCCAGGTTCTGTAACCATCGTCTGTGGGCTGGCACCAGTCGATGACCGTCCATCTCCTGATTATTTTGAAACAGGCAGGGCTGGATGGATTGTTGAAATAATATACTTCATCTTTGTAATCAGCACCTACCAATGAGCATGCTCCATCACTGAGCACCGGTCTACCGGTTACTGATGGATTTACATCAGAAGGCGATCCGCAACCATTCACGGTATAGGGTGATACAGGCCATTCACTTGGTTTAGGGCCATTGTATTTCTGAGCTTCGCTGGGCTGGAAAGTAATGGTCTGAGAGCAGCTTGCTGTCCTTCCTCCGGCGTCAGTCACCCTGAATGTCCTGGTGATGGAACCGATGCGGCATCCGCTGATATTGAAGCTTGAATCAATCTCCACGATGGTCAGTGGCTGGCAGTTGTCTGAAGCCGTAGGCCATCCGAAATCTTTCCTGAGATTTTTGTTGTCGTATGCAAAATCACAATTTACCGTCCTGTCATCAGGGCAATCGATGCTTGGCCCGAGTTTGTCCTGAATCACAGCACTGACCATACAGTCATTGTAGTTGCCTGAAGCGTCAATGGCTCTGAGTGCAATCATCCTGTTTGCCCCGATGTCTGCACAACAAAACTGAGCATAAGAACTAAAGCCACATGGGTCTGTAATTTCTACAACATATTTTACAAATGCTTCATCATTGGCAATATCACGCCATTTTCCGTTTCTACGTTGTACCACGTAGTCACCTGAACCGTCAGGTTCTCCACTGGCCCATGGAATGGTGTATGTGGGTTTCGCACCGCTTTCCCATACAAATGTGCCTTCTTTGACTCTGTCAGTGTAACCGATAAGCATTCTGTCATAGTCGGCAGGGAGAAGCTCATATGCTTTACCCCTGACCCACTCTGCTTCTGCGAGTGATTCATAAGAAACCACATAACCACCCATAGCTTTAGCTGTCTTGTATGCTACAGGGGCCATAGCAGCATGCTGTGAAAGGTAATAATAGTGCTTGCCAGAAGCATCTTCGTATTCTCCCAACAGGGTAAATCCCGGATACTCAGGAGTTTCGCACGGAAGGCAGTTGCTATTGTTCATACGTCTGACGAGCAGCTTTGCCAGCTGGCACTCATCATAGCTGCCATCATCAAAAGAAGTAGCGGGGACCCAGGCAGTACCATCAGAGGTCAGACCGATGGTCGTATACTCGTCACATATGGCTACCGGAGGTGTATTGTCTTCTACCTCTACAACGATGCTGGCAGTAGTACTGTTGTAGCAGCCGTCATAGGCGGTATAAACTGCGAGGTGTGTTCCCACAGGCAGTGTTACAGTTTTGTCATCACCATGTTTAATAAAGGCGACAGGTTTTGTAAGGTCACTGTTCTGATAAACGGTAATATCTACAGTTATATCTTCTTCGTCTGTACAGTTGTCAGTAACATCTGCATCTTCAAACTCAGCATCTGCCTCACAGTCATGGTTATTGGTGGAGAAAGTAACGGATGACAAGCCTGAGATTTCAGGGCCTTCATTGTCGACAATCTCCAGAACCTGTACCCTATTTATCGGTGGCCTGTTGGCACATGACCATTCGATGATGTCCCATGACCTCATGATCTTTCTCGTGCAGTTGATATTTATGGCAGGAGCATCTGTATAGGTAACCATCAGATTGCAATACAATTCCTGGTTATTATACAGGTTTACAGCTCCCAGAAAAGGAGTGCCTGTACCAGAATAGGTAGTGCCATTAATGGTAATATTTGTAGGCGAAGGGTTTCCGTTGGGGAGTTTTGCCCAGTCACCGTCACACTGCAGTGGATCGTTGTTACCCACCGCAATGTCATAATGCGGAGGTATGATGATAGGCGGCACAGTAAGTGCAGCTATGGTAGTTACATTAAAAGTAAATGTGCATACATCTGATACGTTGCCTGCTGCGTCAACAGCCTGATACTGTCTTACAATCTGCTTAAGTACATTGGCAGGTAAAGCAGTCGTACCACAGTTATTGACAATAATGTTTTCGCTCACCTTGTTGATTTTAAGGCCTGCCGGACAGTTTTCTGTCACTGTAGGGGTAAAGCTTGCCATCTCGACACAAGTGAGGGTCAAGACTCCCGGAGCACAACTGATAACAGGTTTGATCTTGTCTTCTACTACCAAAGTAGACCAACAACTGTTTCCGGCATTGGATACCTTGCCATAAAGTGTTTTTCCGATGTGACTGCAGTTGACCACAGGACTGCCGGCAATAGGGCTGCCAGTCGGCGTAGTCATTACTGTCACTGTTCCACCACCTCCACAAGTGCTTCCGTCTGCCAGCAGCATGGATGGAGTGATGGTCGCAGTGCCGTCGGCACCAATAGATACCTGGACACTGGGTTTGCACGCACAGGAAGGCTGTGCATACATTTTGCTGAAACCGCACAATCCCAGCAAGATCAGGAAAATACTCCTGAACATCCTGTCATTTAGCGTAAATCCATTTTCCATCATGAGATCCAATTTTGAGTTTAATTAAAATAATGAATTGTTTGTGGGCCTTGGCCTTGTTACGGCCAGGTTTCCGGTTTGAATAAAATACTTAAATAATAGGCACGACTGGGTCAGGCATCCCTTTCCGAAAAGGGAGTCCATAGAAGTCAGGCTTTCTTTTTTGCTGTTTTTGGCGGGATATCAAATTAGAATCCGGACACACACGAATGTGATCAAATCCTAATCAGACACAAATGTAATTTTTTTATAATATGTATTATACTCTATTTGAATATTTTTTTTATAATTTTTATTTTTAATATGTAAAATACTGCTTGTAAACCAAAAACAGATTTACTTATTTGCAAAACATTTTTGCGTGTTTTACATATATAAATATAATTACATATATCTATCTGCCCTGACTGTCTGACTGCGGGGGTGTTAAGTTGTCAACGGTAGTTCCAGCCGGCAGATATCTGGCTTAGTGTGACCTTCTGTCTTACCACTTCCCTGGCTGCCTTGAGATAAGGATCCAGCTCCGGATCGGGCACTATAGCTTCTTTATCAGCAAATAGATAACCTGCTACCATTGCTTTTATATCCTGGTCTAGGCTGGAAGCTTCTTTTTCTGACAATTCCTTACCAAAATTTTTAGTCAGAAAAGACCTTATGCTGCTATGATCCAGGTCTGAAGGTATGGTCCAGGACCCAAAGGCTTTAATATCCCGGGGCACTCTGCTTCTGTTTTTGTCAAGGTACCTGTACACAAACTCCTGCACGTCTGATCTCAGCAGACCATCCCCATCGTGTCTGTATGCATCGGGCAAGGCAATAAATATATCGGGAGTAATGCCTCCGGCTTCTTCTACCTTCCTTTTTTCCAAAAGGGTGTAGTGGCTGTGTCCGGGTTTTATTAGTGTACTGTCTTTAATAAACAAATCACCGTTTTTAATTCTGTCCTCGTGGTCGTTTTCGTATTTTTCGCGGTCTGCATAATCTCTTTGTATGGATCTGCCCGACGGGGTGTAATACCTGGCCACCGTGAGTCGTACCGCTCCACCATTGGTAAGGTCATATTGTTCCTGCACCAAGCCCTTGCCATAGGATCTGCGGCCTATCACTA
>JAKQGD010000316.1 GCA_029573365.1 Bacteroidota bacterium
GGTCCAAAGAACGCAAAGCCCATGTGGCACAACAAATAACAGTCATCGGCCCCGCTGCGATCAAACAGAGAAATCCGGCGTCAACCGCCGACCTGCTGCACGAATCGGGTCAGGTGCTTGTGCAGCGGAGTCAGCAGGGTGGGGGAAGCCCTGTCATCAGGGGCTATGAAGCCAGCAGGATACTGCTGGTGGTTGATGGTATCAGAATGAACAACCTTATTTACAGGGCGGGCCATCTTCAAAATGTCATCACCATAGACCCCCACGCCCTGGACAAGGTGGAAATTCTCAACGGCCCGGGAAGCACAGTTTATGGCAGCGATGCCTTGGGAGGTGTCATACACATGTTGACCAGAAAACCACTTTTAAATACCGGAGACAGCCTTAAAATCAGCGGTACTGCACTGGCAGGTTACCAGACCGCAAACAACGGAGGCAGGTTCCATCTTGCAGTCAATGCTGCCACATCACGTTTCGCCTCTCTCTTCACGGTGACCCTTAACCGGTTTGGTGATCTGCGGATGGGCGGCAGGGCCAATCCTTTTTATAATGGCTCGTTTTTTGGCGAAAGACCGGTCTACCAGGATAGAGTCGACGGCCAGGATGTACTTGTGCAAAATGCCAACAAACTGATCCAGAAATACAGCGGTTACAGCCAGATAGATGTCATGCAAAAAATATTATGGATGGCTTCCGCCAATGTTGTCCATTCTGTAAATGTTCAGTTTTCTACATCTAGCGACATACCGAGGTATGACCGGCTCACAGATCCCAAAGGTGGGGGACTAAACTCTTCAGAATGGTACTATGGCCCACAAAAGAGACTCTTTGGTGTCTACACGCTTGCCAAAGCTTCGGACGGATTTTTTGGCAAATATGAAATGTCTGCCCACTTTCAGAAGATAGAGGAAAGCAGACACAACAGGGGTTTTGGAAGTACAAAGCTCAACCACAGAATCGAGGATGTTACTGTATTGGGATGGCAGTTTTCCGCCCTCAGGGAGGCTGGAAGTCATGAACTGAGGACAGGAGCTGAGGTGTACTGGAACGGCCTTAAATCCACAGCACGCCAGGAAAACATCCTGACAGGACAGTCGGAACCACTGGATACTAGATACCCTGACGGAAACAACAGCAATCTAAATATATCAGCGTATGCCACCCACACATGGCGGTTAAACGATCATTTTACACTCAACGATGGCCTCCGACTGGGTTTTAATACTTTGCAATGTTCGTTTGTGAATAAAACGTTTTTCCCGTTTCCATTTGACAAGGTAATACAAAACAACCCCGTGTATTCGGCAAGTCTGGGACTTATTTACAGATTTAAAACATTAAGAGTCGCGGCATTAAATTCCCTGGGCTTCAGAACACCCAATGTCGATGACCTTTCCAAGGTTTTTGAATCCACCCCCGGCAGACTCATAGTACCCAATCCCAACCTGGGACCGGAGACCAACTGGAGCAAGGAAATAAGTGCAGGGTATTTTGGTAAAAGATTGACCTTTGACAATGTCATCTATCACTCCCACTTGTACAATTTTATTACACTGGCACCTGCTACCCTTGATGGAAGGGAATATGTAAATTACAATGACTCACTCAGCAGGGTGTATACCAGCGTTAACCAGGCCCGGGGTTATATCTACGGATACAGCGGACAGGTAAGTATGCAGTTAGGCAGGCATTGGACCACAAATGCCAGTCTCAATTATGTGTATGGCAGATCCAGGACCGAAAATGGGACGGTCCCATTGGATCATATACCGCCACTTATAACCAAGGTGGGTATAAGTTATGCAGAATCCGGAATCGATGCAGGATTATTTATCATAGCCCATGGCAAAAAGAAGATAACGGATTACAGTCCGAGTGGCGAAGACAATGCTCAGTATGCTCCTGCGGATGGAATGCCGGCATGGATGACAATAAATCTGAAAGCGGGTTACAAAATGTCACAAAAAGTAAAAATCCAGGCAGGTATCGAAAACCTGCTGGACATACAACACAGGTATTTTGCGTCAGGAATAAATGCTCCCGGCCGCAATCTCTGGTTCAATGTGGTCCTAAACTGGTGATTTGGCTTCCGGAGGCAGGTATGGCTCTTCAGGCTTATACCGAATGCAGAGCCACACGGTTACCTTCCGTGTCCATAAAGACAGCCATATATCCGTATTGCTCGGAGATTTGGGTTTTTGGGACGAGGATACTGCCTCCGGCCGCTTCAACACGGTCCAGGACTAGCTGCACATCAGGATTGGCATTGAGGTAGACGAGTGATCCGTGACTGGATGACGGATGGTAAAAGTCCTGATGTTGGACAATGGCTCCGGTTACATCCTGCATCATGTCCTCCACAGGAAACACCCTCATTTTGAGGTTTGTGTTGTCAAGATTCGTCATCTGCATGTCCAGAATGGATTCGTAAAATTTCTGTGCCCTGTCTATATCAGAGGCAGGGATTTCAAACCAGCTGATGGTACTCATTATTTTATTTTTTTACTGTTAACTGATTATAGGGTTAACCAAATGGCGACCAATGAATAATAATTTCAAAATTACATTTTTTGCGGTTAAACGAAACCCCCAAAGCAAATTGTTATTCATTGTTACTGGAGTTTTACCCGTCATTGCGGAAGCCATCCCGATATTTCCTGAAAGTAATCATACCCGCAATACCTGAAATGAGGTCTATGGCACAATGGATGATGATGGGAAGAATAAGTGACTGGGAGGCTACAAAGATCCAGCCCAGCAGCAATGCAACAAGAAAAATCTTGAGAACGGAAAACCATCCCTGGTAAAGATGGCTCAATGAAAAAACTGCCGCAGGGAGAAACACTGCCAATAATGTCACAATGGGTAAGGAGGCAAAGGTCTGCTCCTTCAGGTAG
>JAKQGD010000328.1 GCA_029573365.1 Bacteroidota bacterium
GTGGATGTACGGGTAGAAGACAAGCTCACTCCTGTGATCATCTGTCCTCCTGCCGTTACCATCAATTGTGATGAGGATTGCCACGACCTTACGCTTGCCGGAAAGGCCAGAGCATTTTCAAATTGTCTTGACCTGGAGGTCGAATACACAGACAGAGAGTTTCTCAACAACTGCAATGTAGGATACATAGACAGAACATGGAGGGTCAAAAGCAGACCTACCATCACCTGCGTACAGAGAATCACCAAGGTCAATCCTTTTGGTCCGTTTACCGAAAACAAGATTAACTGGCCGGCAGACATCACCACTAACTGTGCTGACAATGCCGCTACTGTTAAGCCTACATGGGTGTCAGGACCTTGTGATGTTATAGGACTCAGCCTCAAGAGTGATACTTTCTACTTTGAGGGTAACTCATGTATGAAGATTCTCAACAAGTGGACCATCATCAACTGGTGTACCTATGATCCAAATGCTACAAACCCTGTAGGATATTTCACGCATACTCAGGTGGTGAAGGTAATAGATGAGATCAAGCCTGTACTCGGATCATGTGCCGACAGGATGTACGAAATCGATGACCACGGTGATGCCGACGGCGACGGAAACAGGTGTGAGAAGAAAAGCCTCATGCTGACCATGACAGCCACAGACCAGGGACAGTGTGCCTCAGACTGGCTTAAGTGGATCGTATTTGTCGACCTTTGGGGAGACGGAACCAATGATTATGAATACTCATCATTCCTGCCTGCCACAGACGCCACATTTAATGACTCCAATGGAAACGGCATCAAGGATGTATACGTTTCTCCTACCGGCCAGGGCGGAGAAGTTAAAGTAACCATACCTGAAGACATCGTAGGAAGCATGTCAAACCACAAAGTGACCTGGAAAGTCGTAGACGGTTGCGGCAATGTAACCACATGCAGCCAGAACTTTATGGTCGTGGACAAAAAGAAGCCTACTCCATACTGCCTTAACATCAGTTCAGCACTGATGAACAATGGCAAGGTAGAACTTTGGGCAGTAGACTTTAATCTCGGTTCTTTTGACAACTGTACATCAAAGGCGAACCTTCTGTATACCTTCAATGAAGCCAGCCCAGTACCTTCTAAAATAGGTCAGACACACTTCTTTAAAAGCAACGGCCAGAATGCCACTGAGGCGGAGTACAATGCCGGCAATGCACAAAAGTGGATACCTGCTACAAAGAGCTCAGGTATGATCTTCGATTGTAATGACTTGCCTTCTGTCGACGTAAAGATGACAGTTTGGGACGAAAAAGGTAATTATGACTATTGTGTTGTCACCCTCAATCTTGCAGACAACCAGGGAGCTTGTAATCCGGGCCAGTCCACATCAGTATCAGGACGTGTGGTTTCGAACGCAGGCCAGTCAGTAGAAAATGCTGAAATCGTTCTTGACAATGGTATCACTGAGATGCTCAAGGCTACTAACTCAGGTGCAGCCGGTGACTTTATGTTTGCAAATGCTGTAATGCATTACAATTACAACATCAGCGGTAAGAAGGACGATGACTACCTCAATGGTGTGTCTACCCTTGACCTGGTGCTTATACAGAGACATGTTCTTGCTCTTAACAGGCTTACAGATCCTTACAATATCATAGCTGCTGACGTCAACAGCGACGAAAAAGTAACGGCATCTGACCTCGTAGAACTGAGAAAACTTATTCTCGGCATCTACACTGAGCTTCCTAAGAGCGGCAGCTGGAGATTTATCGACAAGACTCAGTCATTTGCTGATGTAAACAACCCATGGCCAATCAGGGAAAGGGTATACATCAATGACTTGTCTCACGTCATGACAAACCAGGATTTTGTTGGTGTCAAGGTAGGAGATGTCAATGGATCAGCTACCGGCAACATAGCAAATGCAACTACAGATTCCAGAAGCACGGTGCTGCTGACTTCTGACGACGAAGTACTGACTGCCAATACTTTGGTGCCTGTGACCCTGAGTGCAAATACTGACATGGTGTATGGTCTCCAGTTTACACTTACTCTCAACAATGCCGATCTTGCTGACGTATATGTAGGCGGAAACAGGCTGGATGACTCACAGATTGCTAAGATGTCAGACAATATGTATACCATCAGCTGGAATGATGTTCAGGCAGTTAACGGCAAAGACCTGATTACCCTTAATGTGGTGTCTAAAGCCAATGCCAACGCCTCATCAGTGATCTCTGTAAGCTCTGCAGTGACTTCTGCCGAGATCTACAGCGGTGCAGAATTGAATACCGGAAAACTGTCCCTAAGGTTTGAAGGTGACGATACATTCGCAGTGTTCCAGAACGAACCTAACCCGTTCACAGACAAAACAACCATTTCTTTTAACTTGCCTGAAGCGGGTAATGCCATGCTGAAAGTCTTTGATGTAACAGGCAAAGTCATTTATACTAACAAAGGATCTTTTGGTAAAGGCATGAATAGCTTTGTAATCTCAAAGGCTGATCTCCCATCGACGGGTGTGATGATCTACCAGATAGAAAGTGGAGCAAATGTTGATACCAAGAAGATGATCGGCCTCGAGTAACAACAATTTGCTTAACTTAATTCCTAAAGGGGTGCACTAACAGTGCATCCCTTTTTTAAGTTTACAGTCAATCATTGGAAATGGTTTGTACAGGCTGCAGCCTGACTATACGTAAAAAATGAAAGCACATTTTGGTCAGCGTCACAATTTTTACCGTAGTTTGTGGTCTGTTTTGACGATATAAATCGATACCATGGAAGACAAAAGACTTTTTCTACTAGATGGCCATGCCCTTGTCTACAGGGCACATTTTGCATTTATAACACGGCCACTCATCAATTCCAAGGGGGTCAATACTTCGGCGGTCACCGGTTTTGTGAGGACCTTGTGGGACCTGATGGTAAATCAGAAACCAACACACATTGCTGTTGCATTTGACCCTAAGGGCGGTACGTTCAGACATGAATATTATCCGCAGTACAAGGCCAATAGAGACGCTCAGCCTGAAGACATCACCGTAGCCATGAAATATATACCGGAAATTGTGGAAGCTTTTAACATTCCGGCTGTTATGGTACCAAATTTTGAAGCCGACGATGTCATAGGTACCCTGGCAAAACAGGCAGAAAAGGAAGGATACACAGTCTATATGGTGACTCCTGACAAAGATTATGCCCAGCTGGTATCTCCAAATATATACATTTACAAACCGGGCAGACAAGGTAACGATATAGAAATCCTTGGCGAAAAAGAGGTGCTTGAAAACTGGGACATACAGAGGGTAGAACAAGTCATTGATGTCCTGGGCCTTCAGGGAGACAGCGTAGACAATATTCCGGGAATTCCGGGCATAGGTCCCAAAACTGCCGTGGCCCTGCTTAAAGAATATGGTTCTGTAGAAAACATCATAGCCAATGCTGAGAATCTCAAAGGCAAGCAAAAGGAAAATGTTATCACCTACTCCGATCAGGCCCTGCTTTCAAAAAGACTGGCCACCATCAATACCGAATCACCCATTACCTTTGATGCCCAAAAATTTACCCTCGATCCCATAAACAAGGACAAAGTCAAGGAGATCTTTCTGGAGCTGGAATTCAGGACGCTGGCCCAGCAGATACTAGGATATGACCTGTCGGGCAATGCAAAACCACAGAGTGCAGGTGTGCAGGGATCTCTGTTTGGAGATGAATCATCAGCCGCACCGGAGCCTGCCAAAGATCAAAAGGAAGCTGATGGTTACCACATAGCCAAAAAAAATATCGGGAATACACCACATCAATACTACCTTGCAGATGACGACAATAAAAAAGCCGACCTTCTGCAATTGCTCGAAAAAAGTGAAGTCATCAGCTTTGATACAGAAACAACAGGCATCGATGCCCACAGAGCAGAGCTTGTAGGTTTGTCGTTTGCACTCACTTCCGGTGAAGGATACTATGTCCCGGTGTCAGCAGACCAAAACGAAGCCCGCAAAACAGCCAGCTTTTTTAAGCAGGTGCTCGAAAATAGAAACATTACCAAGGTAGGCCAAAACATCAAGTATGACATGGCTATTATGAAATGGTACGGCGTAGAACTGGCAGGACCTATGTATGACACCATGATTACCCATTATCTTTGTGAGCCTGACCTCAGACACAAACTTGATTATCTTACCGAATCGTATCTGGATTACAGGATGGTGCCTATAGAGGACCTTATCGGAAAGGCCGGTAAAAACCAGCTCAGCATGAGAGATGTTGCCATAGAAAAGGTCAAGGAATATGCCTGCGAAGACGCAGACCTGACCCTGCAGATGGTGCCGGTACTTAAAAAAATGATTGGAGAAAACGAGCTCGATGATTTGTATAAAAAGATCGAGGAACCACTCATCCGTGTGTTGTGCGATATGGAGTTTGAAGGCATAAGAATAGACGGGGATTTTCTCAAAGAATATTCAAAAGAACTGGAAAAACTCATCGTAGAAAAGGAGCAGGAAATCTACAGAAACGCCGGAGTGCAGTTCAATATATCTTCGCCGCGGCAGGTGGGTGAGGTGCTGTTTGACAGGCTCAAGGTACCTTACAGGTGGAAAAAAACCACCTCGGGTCAGTATTCCACCGATTTCGATAAGCTTTCAGAACTGGCAGGCGAACATATTGTCATAGATTCCATCCTCGAATACAGGAAATTTACTAAGCTCAAATCTACTTATGTGGACGCCCTGCCAACAATGATCAACCCCAGGACAGGAAGGGTGCATAGCAATTTTAACCAGGCACGTGCCGCCACAGGAAGGCTCAGCTCCGAAAACCCAAATCTCCAGAACATACCCATACGGGATGAGGCCGGCCGCGAAATAAGAAAGGCGTTTATACCCCGCGACAACGATCATGTGATTCTGGCTGCTGACTACTCGCAGATAGAACTGAGGATTATAGCAGAGATAAGCAATGACCAGGCCATGCTTGAGGCATTTCAGGCAGGCAACGATTTCCATAAGGCCACAGCTGCAAAGGTATATTCTGTGCCCTATGATGAAGTGACTGCCGACCAACGCAGAAACGCAAAAACAGTCAATTTTTCCATTACGTACGGGGCCGGTGCCACCAATCTCTCACGTCAGCTTGGCATCAACCGCAAGGAGGCCCAAGAGTTGATCCAGAGTTATTTCAGAGAGTTCAGTGGACTAAAAAACTATATGGACGAAACCGTCAGAATGGCCAGGGAATATGGTTATGTCAAGACCCTACTGGGACGCCGCAGGAATCTTCGGGATATAAATTCCAGAAATTCACTCACAGCCAGTAATGCCGAGAGGGTAGCCATAAAC
>JAKQGD010000334.1 GCA_029573365.1 Bacteroidota bacterium
CAACCTACACGGAAGTCGAATCATCCCGGGAGCCATTTATTGTAACAGAGGCCTTTACTTACAATGACCCTGATACAGGTGCCGAATATGCAGTATATCCTTCGGACCGCTTCGAACTGGATGTAATCCTTCAGTTTAAAGACGAGTCTTTGGGAGAGATGGTAGCAATGATGCGGGACAAATCCGCTTTTCGCAAAGAAATAGCTTCAGCGAGGACTTTTGTGTTCCTTTCGGAAATAGAACCCCTCTTTGATGCAGGGCTGATAAAAGGAGGCGATATCGATAATGCTTTAGTTATTATAGACAAAGCCATGAGTGCTGAAAATCTTGACAAGCTTAAAGCAAAGATAGGCAAGCCCAATGCAGCCATTCAGGATGGAGTGATGAGCAGCACTCCCATGAAATTTAGGAATGAACCCGCTAGACATAAACTGCTCGATTTGATGGGTGATCTGTACCTCCTCGGGAGGGGCATAAGGGCGAGAATTGTTGCCATCAGGCCCGGACATACATCAAACGTTGCTCTTACCAAAATACTTAAAAGTAAGTTTATGGAACAAAAGAAAAACCAGGGTCGACCACTCTATGACCCAAATGCTGCCCCCCTTATGGGCATAGAAGACATAAAGGCTTTACTTCCTCACAGATATCCTTTTTTACTGGTGGATAAGGTCGTCGAACTGGGGGCAGACTACATAGTGGGGGTTAAAAATGTGACTGTAAACGAAGGTTTTTTCCAGGGACATTTTCCAGGCAATCCTGTGTTTCCCGGCGTCCTGCAAATGGAAGCACTGGCACAGACAGGCGGCATCCTGGCTTTAAAGACAGTAGAGTCAGGCCCAAATGACTCGTGGGATACTTATTTCCTCAAAATGGATAACGTAAGGTTTAAGGCCAAGGTAGTACCCGGAGATACGCTGATACTTAAAATGGTGCTTATGGCTCCTATACGCAGAGGTATAGTGCAGATGATGGGGACAGCATATGTTGGCAACAAACTCGTCTCAGAGGGCGAACTTACAGCTCAGATAGTCAAGCGTACCAATGATCAGTAATTTAAGTTATATCCATCCTGATGCCAGACTGGGTGCCAATGTAGTAGTTGAGCCCTTTGCGTATGTAGGGCCGGGTGTCGAAATAGGCGAAGGCACCTGGATAGGACCTCATGCCACCATCCTGGAGGGTTCGTTTATAGGCCGCAATTGCAAGGTTTTTCCGGGGGCAGTTGTCGGGGCCATACCTCAGGATCTCAAATATCACGGCGAAAATTCCACGCTGATCGTCGGAGACAATGTCACCATCCGCGAATGCTGTACTCTCAACCGCGGGACAGAAGCCAGCATGACCACCAAAATAGGCAAGGGCACTCTGCTGATGGCTTATGTACACGTGGCACACGATTGTTTTATAGGCGAAAATTGTATACTGGCCAACAATGTAAACCTTGCCGGACACATCATAATAGGCGATTACGTCATTATCGGAGGTGTATCGGCAGTGCATCAGTTTGTTAAAATCGGTGATCACGCCATGATAGGCGGAGGCTCCCTTGTGAGAAAGGATGTGCCGCCTTATGTCAAAGCAGCCCGGGAGCCCCTGTCATATGCAGGAGTCAACTCCATAGGTCTGAAAAGAAGGGGGTTTACCGATGAGCAAGTCAATATCATCCAGGATATTTACAGGGTTTTATTTGTGAAAAACAGCAATGTAAAAAAGGCCATGGATATCATCGAAGCTACTTTTCCGGAGACACACGAAAAAGAAGTTATTGTAGGATTTTTGACGCAGGCTGACCGAGGGCTGATGAAGGGTTTTAAACAGTAATGACCAGGATAGTTGCACAGGGCATTTCCAAAAGGTATACCTACCGATGGATTTTAAAAGACATAAACTGTGAATTTACTGCCGGAAAAATCTATGGTGTAGCAGGCAGCAACGGGACCGGCAAATCCACCCTTATAAAAATTCTTTCAGGATACCTGTCTCCCTCCTCAGGAAAATTGCAGCATTTCATTGGCGAAAGCCCGGTACAACCCGAAAATGTCTACAGTCATATATCCCTTGCGGGGCCTTATACCGACCTTGTCAATGAATTTACACTTCCGGAAATGTTTGATTTTCATTGCAGGTTCAAACCATTCAGAACCCCGGTTTCTTACTCAGAATTTGAGGAAAAGATAGAACTCAAAGGGCATGGTGACAAACCTCTCTCACATTTCAGTTCGGGCATGAAGCAAAAGATACAATTGTCGCTGGGGTTGCTGAGCAATACTCCTTTTTTACTTCTGGACGAGCCGTCATCGTTTCTGGATGTTCAGGCAAGGAACTGGTTTTCCGGGTTGCTTAGCGAACAGAGTCATGGCAGAGTGGTAGTGATAGCCTCAAATGACGACTACGACCTTAGACACTGTGACGAGACCTTACACCTCAACCAGTAAGGCCGGCCCTGTCTGAGTCAGCTTAAGACGACATTCATGTTGTTTGTATCAGTCAGGTTAGCACTGATGTTTTCCTGTAGAGTTGTCGCCAATGAGAGTCCGACGTAATCGACTTTTATAGGAAAAAGCTTGTGTTTGCGATCTACAAGTACCGCCACTTCCACTTTTTTAGGCAATATTTCCATGAGTGGTTTAAATGCATAAAATATGGTCCTGCCTGTATTTGCCACATCATCCACGATGATAAGACACTTATCTGTGAGGTCATCAAGAGAATAATCAGCTATCACGGGTTCAAGAGGTTGAGCAGGATTGAGCCTGATTCTTGTGAGGATGATCAACTTTGGCGTAAGTCGTTTGAGGCTTTCTGCAATCATTCCGGCAAACCGGTATCCATTGTTGTTAATGCCTGCGATGACTATTGCGGTTTCATCCAGGTTGTTTTCGAGGATCTCATAAGCTATTCTTTCAATCTTGTGACTAACCTGATAATGGCTGAGTACCTGCATGAGGACAAATTTTAATATGTTGCAAAGGTATTAAAAATAGAATAATTTGTAAATTGCACCAATTTAACAAGCAGCAGTCTATGATCCAACAATTGCTTTTTATTTTGCTCGCCGGTACTGCAGGTTTTATTGCTTTCAGACAATACCGCAGAGTATACCGCAACATCATGCTGGGGAAGGCTACCGAACTGGCAGGTGACAGTGGTAAAAGATGGAAAAATGTTTTACTTGTGGCCTTCGGTCAGCAAAAAATGTTTAAAAACTGGATACCTGCTGTTTTTCACCTGTTTATTTATGTGGCTTTTCTCTTTACGCAAATAGAATTGCTAGAGATTATTGTCGATGGTCTTTTTGGTGTGCACCGGTTTTTTTCAGGGATATTGGGAAGCTTATATACTTTTATCATCAGTGTCATAGAGGTGCTATCATTGCTGGCTCTCATAGCTACATTTGTCTTCCTTTACAGAAGAAACCTCCTGAAGGTTCCGAGGTTGGTCAAGTCTGAACTTAACGGATGGCCAAAACTCGATGCCAACCTCATCCTCATAGGCGAACTGCTGCTCGTAACCGGCATCTTTTGTATGAATGGGGCTGACTCCGTACTCCAGAAACTAGAACCTGAGCATTATCACGATACAGGCTTGCTGGCACTGAGTTCCTGGATGGGACCGGCCATGTTTGGCTCACTGGAACCTTCGACCCTGATTGCTGTGGAAAGATTTGGCTGGTGGTTACACCTGCTTGTGGTCCTGGGCTTTATCGTCTATCTGCCTTTTTCAAAACACCTGCATATCTTCCTTGCTTTTCCAAATGTGTACTTTAATCGCGAGGAGCCACGGGGGCAAATGGAAAACATGCCCGAAATTATGAATGAGGTTAAATCCATGCTGGGACTTGCTGAGCCCTCAGAGGGTGACGGAACATCCGAAATGCCGGATTTTGGTGCCAAAGACATCATGGGCCTGAGCAAAAAAAACATTCTTAATGCATACACATGCACAGAATGCGGCCGCTGTACAGCAGTGTGTCCAGCCAACCTTACGGGCAAAAAACTGTCTCCCCGCAAAATCATGATGGACATCAGAGACAGGGTAGAAGAAGTAGGCAGAAACCTCGACAGCGGAGATACAAAGTTTATTTCGAAAGCAGATACTTCCGGTTCGGGCAAGCTCACGGCCGCCAATTACGATGACGGTAAAAGCCTTTTTGATTACATCAGCCGCGAAGAAATACACGCCTGTACTACCTGTAATGCCTGTGTAGAAGCCTGCCCGGTCATGATAGACCCCCTGGAGCCCATCCTCAAATTGCGGAGATATGAGATACTGTCAGAATCTGCCGGTCCTGCCGAGTGGGTACCTATGTTTACAGCCATGGAAAATGGCGGATGTGTTTGGCAAATACCTGCCGAAAGAGAGGCCTGGAGACATGAAATGACT
>JAKQGD010000335.1 GCA_029573365.1 Bacteroidota bacterium
ACTGGCCTCTGTCAGGAAAAGCCGCCTTGTCAATGATACAAAACTTAATCTTCTCAAAGAAGAAGAGTCCATCATCCGTAAAAACCAGCCATCATTCAGCAGCGAATATGCCATTAAAACCAGTGAGCTGGAAGCCGTCGTCCAGTTTAACAGGGCCAGGTTGACAGACCTGTTTATGACCATGCTGGATCTTACTGCTGAAGGTAAAAGGCTCGACAGTTTGGAATATTCTATGAAACTGAAGATGGCCCGCATCAAAAACAACCGTCCCGAACAATGGTATGAGGTGGAATCAGAGGTCCTGTCCCCGCGTCAATCGGAGACGGTGTTCAAGATTTCATATTTTACAATGTTTGCCTCTTGGACTCCGTCATATGACCTTAGAGTGCAGGACGTGGCGTCACCGGTACGACTGCAAATGAAGGCATCAGTTACACAAAATACCGGCGAAAAGTGGGAAGACGTTAAACTTACCGTATCCAACGGATCACCTCAAAACTCTGAGGTAGGCCCCCGTATTGCACCCTGGTACGTCAGATATTTTCAAAGGTCAAACGTTCCTGTAACCTCTAACGTACAGGGTCATGTGCAGGTAAGAAGTGTTTCCGGCAAGGTTACCGACAATGCCGGCGAGCCTGTCATCTTTGCTAATGTTACCATCAAAGAAAATCCAGAGTTTGGTACGACCACTGATTTTGATGGCCGTTACTATCTGCCTGTGCCTCAGGGAGCAAAAACAATTGAAGTTTCCTATGTCGGATTTCGCACACAAGAATCGGCCATCAGGTCAGAAAAGATGGACTTTGTTATGAATGAAGCCGATATATTGTCAGAGGTCGTGGTTTCAACTGCTGGAATAAAGAAGGAAAACAGCAGTTTGGCATATTCAGTTACAAATGGTGTCGGAGTTGAATCGGTAATCAAAAATTATTCCGCTCCGCCTACAAGGATTACCTACCAGCCTACGACATTTTCTTTTACCCTGGATAAGCCCTGTACTGTGCCAGGCTCAACAGTAAGTTCGGACTACATGGTTACTACAATGGAGATACCATCAGCATATCGTTACTGGACAGTTCCTAAAATGGAAAAAGCCGTCTTTCTTACGGCCAGACTAGCTGACTGGCAAAAGTTTGGTTTGCTGGATGCCGATATAAATCTCTATCTGGAAGGAAAATACATAGGCAAATCTTACCTGGACACAAAGTCAGCCGCCGATACACTTGACATTTCTTTGGGCAGAGACAAAAACATTATCGTAGAAAGGACGATGACCAGGGACTTTAAAAAGAAGAATTTTTTATCCAATAAAATTATAGTCGAAAGGAAATATACTTTTGAAATACGCAACAATAAGGGTCAGCCTGTCAGCGTGATGGTTCAGGATCATTTGCCTTTATCCACAGATAAGTCTATCGAGGTTTATGATACAGAAGTCAGCAAAGGAAAAAGTGAACAGGAAACAGGGATAGTTACCTGGCAATTCGACATTAAACCCGGATCGTCGGTCACCTGCGATATGAGTTATTCTTTAAAGTATTCCGGAGACAAATGGGTCGACCTGGATTGAAACCAGTCAGGTGCATGACTTTGTTCTCTTTATGGTTATATGAGCTCAAAATTAAAAAGAGAGGGGGCCCCTTGAGGCCCCTCCTTCTTAACAACTCTTATTACAAATCTTATAAAGAAGAAATATTACTTTTTCCATGGAAGCCTGTGGGCAGAACGACCAATTTCTGTACCAAATCGGACTCCTTCTTCGCAGTCCATCCTGAAGTGGACTCCCAGAGGTACTCTGGACCAGGCATTTTCGAGTCCCATTTCATAAAAGCTGCTGAACGACCTGGGTATACCTAAAAATTCGGTTCTGTTTTTATGGCAGTTGTCGGTCATGCCGTAGTTGTAGCCAAAAATGAAACCGAGAATTTCTGCACCGGCTGCACCCATCGTGGAGTGGCCTGAAGGATAAGCCGGAAAAGAAGGAGATATACCTCTGTCTCCGGTTAATGGGTTTTCCAGGTTTGGCTCCCACTGTGGGTCTATCACCCGCTTTATGTAGCTTTC
>JAKQGD010000351.1 GCA_029573365.1 Bacteroidota bacterium
GGTTACATCCTTTCAGCCTTTTTCACCCGGCCCACCCCCAGCCATGCTGTTACCCGCCCGCTGAAAAAGGCTGAAAGGATGTAACCTGTGATCGAAACTGCCCAAAGGTAACCCAGTGCATCCAGGGGGATGTTAAATCCATGCCGTATGGAAGGCCAGGCTACACCCAGCAACCCGTCTGGCATCCCGAGGGCAATAAAGGCAATATAAGCCAGCATGATCAAGCCGAACCTGGGATAATATCGAATGCGTTTGAGCAAATTGTTCATAATCAGGCGATTTTATCAGGTTTTTAAGTAATCCGCCCAGTTTCCCCTAATTACAAGAAAATCGATCAGTTGGTGATAGCTTTAAAGACAAGTTTGGAGATCAGGTAGTTGCCAAATGCATTAGGATGAATGGCATCGCTGATGTAATATTTTTTCTGGTCCTTTGTTAAGGGAAAAATATCGATTACTTCCACACCTGCCTGCTCTCCGATTTTGTGGATAAGCGGGACAAGTTCGTTTTCGATGACCTCCCCATCCGCGATACTGAAAGCGTCAGGTGGTGTCAGCAGGTAGACGGTGGGCTGAGAGGGAAGGGATTGATAAAGTGAGATCATGTACATCAGGTCCCCCTCGAATAAATCGGCAGAAAATCTGTAATGCCATGTGTCATTTGTGCCTAACATGATCAACACAATTTTTGGGTTACTCACCATGGATTCATAATAACTGTCGGTTTCCCAGTAAGGATTGTAGCTGGCATATGTCAGGGCTGAATTGCTTACCCCAAAATTCAAGACTTGGTAATTATCTCCCAGTTTTCTTTGCAGGATGGAAGGGTATGAATCTAAATTGAGGTTATGGCGTACACCGTACCCGTAGGTTATACTGTCGCCCACACAGGCAACGATCATCTTTTCATCCTGCGCCTGGATACCACCATTTTGAGGAAGTGAAAATGCAGTACCTACCAGGACTGATAGGAAGCAAATAAACAGGATTTCCCTGTAAAATACTGGCTTCTTTGCTCTTGTCATTTTTATTAATGTTGATTTCCTGGCAGCATTTTCCATATTATCTTTTGAGAATTGCCTTCTGATGTTAGGTTTTGAAACATTTTATCATTGGCTGCTTGTTATCGCAAATCATCCCACCGTAGCTTGCCAGCCTCTTCGAGTTTGTTCATAATGCGTTGATCACCTCTGGGATCCTGTCCGGTAAAAAATGACTCACCAGGATAACCCAGGTGAATCTCTAAGTACGGGTTATCCTGGCTGACCAACAAGGGGTCAATTATCACTCCATTATAAGACAGGGAAGAATATGCCGCCCAAAATGACCCGCGGTAGATTTGCTTTCCATCCACACAAGCCGCAAAAGCGATCCCATTAACCGGCACCTGCAGGTTGGTGAGTTTATCCACACCTTCCCTGGTCAGGTGAATGGTATGGGTCTGGAATGTGTACTTAAGGATTTCCGCCTGGCTGATCAAGGGCTGACTTTCCAGCAATAAGGACACACCCTCCAGCACCTGGCTTGGCGGTATTTTCCCTGAAAATAGATAAATAGCAAAGTCCTCACCTGCAGTTACCCCGGGCTCAAGCCCAATCTCACTCTTCCCTTGTAAAATTGGTATTTTTTGGCAGGCGCTGACCAGTAAAAGCAGTCCCAGCCCTAAGCCTGTAAGGGTGATAACCCTGCTTTTCCTATTACCCGGCCAGG
>JAKQGD010000359.1 GCA_029573365.1 Bacteroidota bacterium
GCAGCACCGTGACCATGTTTATGATAGCCACCACGATCATGAGCTGCAGGATGATCTTTTCGTTTATGTCCTGGAGGCCCAGCCATTCGAAAATAGATGGAAACTTGGACCTTATAGTCTCCGCATAGAGCTGCTGAGGCAGAATTTCGTAGTATACATATTCTGATATGACGCCAAGGTCTTTCATGTCGTCGAGCTCCACTTCCATCCCCTGCACCTGTGAAGGTGACCACTTGAGTATTTCCTGCACCTTGGCCAAGTCGGCAATACAAAACCTGCGGTCGTATTCCTCGAGGCCCGTATTATAGATGCCGCATATGCGAAACCTCCTCCTGATTTGGTCGTTGTCCCTGATGAAACTGAGGATGACCTTGTCTCCGACAGACAGATGCATCCTTTCGGCTATGTTTTTGGATATGAGCAAGTCCGTCGACGCAGAGTCGGGAGCGTAGCCGGGCATGGTCCCTTCCCTGACGTATTTTTGCATCCTTTGCCAGTCATACTGGCTGTCTACACCTTTGATCAATACACCATGGAAATTTTGTTTGGTACTCAGCAAAGCAGGCAGGATGGTGTAAGGGTACACACCTTTGACACCGCCGAGTGTCACCTTGTCCCTCACTTTCCCCGAAAGGGGTATACCCATAAACTCCGCATTTTCCTGGTATTCTATCTGCCTTATGTTGCGTATTTGGTCGTAGTATTTTTCGTCTTTGTTGATGGGTACAAGCTCAAAAGTGCGGTTGACGTTGCTGTCAGTAATGTGTATGTGGCCCCAAAAGCCAAAGATTTTGTCTGTGATCTCGGACTTAAAACCTGCTATGATGGCTGTCGTGAGTATCATGACGGCAAGGCTCACAGCTATGGCTGCCACCGCTATTCGCACGATCACACGGGTAAATGTGTCACTGCGTGTCATGGCTATCCGCCGGGCTATAAAATGCTCAATATTCATCCGGCGTGTTATTCATTGTCTGACAAAAGCCATACTTTTGCGTTCTTTATTAAGTTGCAAAAGTAATCCATTTGGGCCGACTATAACCATCGGCAACCAGTAAATCAAATACGACATGCTAAATTTTATCGAAGAACTGAGGTGGCGAAACATGCTGCATGACATGACTCCCGGAGCCGAGGAACTGCTCAGTGCCGGTAAAGTGGTGGGGTATATAGGTTTTGACCCTACCGCTCCGAGCATGACAATAGGCAATTTTGTGCAGATCATGCTGCTGAGACTTTTTCAGTTGTCAGGTCATACACCCATCGTGCTCATGGGCGGTGCCACGGGCCGCATCGGCGATCCTTCGGGTAAGGAAAAGGAACGTGAACTAAAGACCTACGACGAGCTCGATGCAAACCTCGCCTTCCAAAAAGAACAGGTGCAAAAGTTCCTCGATTTTGACGGTCCCAATGCAGCTATTATCGTCAACAACCTGGATTTTTACAAAAATATGAATGTCCTCGACTTCCTCAGGGATGTGGGCAAGACCCTTACGGTCAATTACATGATGTCCAAGGATTCGGTTAAAAACAGGCTGGATACGGGGCTTTCCTTTACAGAATTTAGCTATCAGCTGCTCCAGTCATACGACTTCCAGGTGCTGTACCAAAAATACAACTGCGTCATACAGATGGGAGGCTCTGACCAGTGGGGCAACATCACCTCAGGCACAGAATTTATACGCCGTAATATCGAAGGCAAAGCCTATGCCGTGACCACACCCTTGCTGGTCAAGGCCGATGGCACCAAGTTTGGCAAGTCAGAGCAGGGCAATATATGGCTGGACCCCGGGATGACTTCACCATACCGCTTTTACCAGTTCTGGCTCAATGCTGATGATGCCGACCTGCCCAAGTTTATGAGATATTTCTCGCTCAAATCCAGGTCAGAAATCGAAGCTCTCGAAAAACAATACCTCGATGACCCACGTGGCCTGAAGGCCATCCTCGCCGACGAGCTCACACGCAGGGTGCACAACGATGACGCTTTTGAGTCGGTCATGGCCGTGAGCAATGTACTCTTTTCCAGAGATGCAGACAAGGACTCTCTGAGCCGCATGTCCCTGCTCGAACTGATGACCATAGCCGATGAGATACCCGGTGCTGAGGTGCCGACTGACGACCTCGGCCGCGGCATCAACATCACTGATTTACTGGCTACAGCTGGAATCGTAGCTTCAAAATCGGCGGCCCGCCAGGCCATACAGGGCAATGCTATCACCGTCAACAAGGAAAAGGTGACCACCCACGAGCTGGAAGTGTCGTCACGGGACCTGTTGCACGGTAAGTACCTGATGGTCGAAAACGGCAAAAAAAACAAATACATGATTACTGCCAAAGGCTGAGCCGACAAGGTGGTTTATTCGTAAGTTAGACCTTGTAACCCATAGCTGTAAGGATCGGGTTTATGGCAATTGGCTGCCAATGCTTATCTTTGCAGCCTCAAAAAAAATACCGCCAAATGGCTGACAACAAAATCATATTTAGCATGGAAGGGGTCACCAAGACCTTTCCACCACAGAAGACCGTATTAAAAAACATCTGGCTCTCGTTTTACTACGGTGCCAAAATAGGTGTTTTGGGTCTCAATGGCTCAGGTAAATCGACCTTGTTAAAGATCATAGCAGGGTTAGACAGCAACTACCAGGGCAAGGTGACCTTTGACAGGGATTACAAAATAGGATACCTCGAGCAGGAGCCCAACATCGACGAATCAAAAACCGTCAGACAGATCGTGGAAGAAGGCCTGGGACACATCATGGACGTCATCAGGGCATACGAAGATATCAACAACAAGCTCTGCGAACCCCTCGACGACGATGAGATGACCAAAGCCATCGAAAAGCAGGGCGAACTGATGGAAAAAATGGACCACTACGACGCCTGGAATATAGATCATAAGCTGGAGACAGCCATGGATTCATTGCGGTGCCCCGAAGGGGATACACCCATAAAAGTATGCTCAGGTGGCGAAAAAAGAAGGGTAGCTCTTTGCCGCCTTTTGCTGAGTCAGCCCGACATCCTGCTGCTCGACGAACCCACAAACCACCTCGATGCTGAGAGCGTACTGTGGCTCGAGCAATACCTCAAAAACTTCCCCGGCACGGTCATAGCTGTAACACACGACCGTTACTTCCTCGACAATGTAGCCGGATGGATCCTCGAGCTCGACCGAGGAGAGGGTATTCCCTGGGAAGGCAACTATTCTTCATGGCTGGAACAGAAAGCCAGGAGATTGGAACAGGAAGAAAAATCCGAATCCAAACGCCGCAAGACTCTCGAACGCGAACT
>JAKQGD010000378.1 GCA_029573365.1 Bacteroidota bacterium
GGCTGTGAGCCTCGGCAGCACCGAGAGTCTGGCAGGGCATCCTGCATCTATGACACATGCCGGTATAGATCCACACCACAGGGAGGATATGGGCATAAGGGACAGCTTGGTTAGGTTGTCTGTAGGCATCGAAAATTACAGGGACATCATTTGGGACATAGACCAGGCACTTCAATATGTGTGACGGTGTCTAACCTTTTGTGACAGGGTATCCCTTAAAATTATCGATATAAAAATCTACATTTTCCTTGATGACAATGTCGAGAGGCAGGTACTGGATTTTTTTTACATCTTTTTTCAGGACAAAATGATTGACAAAATTCATGATGCCTGTATAACCCTGTAAAATTGGATTTTGATTGATGATAAAATCTATTTTGTCTTCTTTCAGAAACCGTATATTGGGATCTATCATGTCAAAGCCTACGACATCATATTTTTGGCTTTCTTCCGGGTTAAAAAACTTGACGAGCCTATATCCCCGGGAATTGGTGAAAAACAGTCCCTTCATCCTTGGATGTTTGGCCTTGATGTCAACCCAAAACTCATAAAGCAAGTCATCGTCCAGAAATTTATCAAACTCATACCAGATGATAGGATTACCAGACATGTTGTGCTGTTCAAAAAAGGCATTCAAACCAGCCAGCTTGTCAGAATAATGCTGGGCATTGGCGAGGGTATGGCCCAGATTGAGAGCTATAATCTCATCCCCGGGTTTTAACCTGAGGTAAAATAGCCTGCCTGCCAGATACCCGCTGTTAAAGGAATTCTGACCTACATAGCACAGTATGTCAGGATGGTGGATTTCTGTATTTATAGTGATAAACGGTATGTTGTTTTGTTCGGCCATTTCGAGGTATTCCAGGCTTTCCGCAGTAAAAGTTGGAGCTGTAAGAATGGCGTCAGGTCTTGAATTTATGGCGTTTTCCATCTGCATACAAAACTCATCTTTTTTAAACAGATTGTAATCATAATAGTCGGTGATGATACCATAATGTTTGACCAGTTCAAGGGCATTCTGTATACCTTCACGGGGTTGGGCCCAGAAGATGTCGCTGTTGGGATCAGGGGTGACTATGGCTATGCGATAGACCCGGTTGGAGGCCAGGGCACTTGCCATCAGGTTTTTTTCATAACCGAGGTCTGAAGCAATTTTCAGGATTTTTTGCTCTACCTCTTCGGTTACATTGCCTCTGCCGTTTATGACACGGTCTACGGTGCCGCGTGAAACCCCGGCTATGCTGGCTATATCCTTTATGGTTACCTTTTTCATCTAAAAAATACAAAAATAGACCATAAGCGGTTAGCAGGATAACATTTTCGATTTTATTTTCTGTGTACGAGCACAAACAAAAAAATATTTCTTTAGGCAATCAAAATTCGGTGATGCTATTTACAAATTTTTACTTTTTTGCTGTAAGTACGTGTTCGAGCTCTTCCAGGCTCACACCATTTGTTTCAGGCATAAATTTCCAGGTAAATATCAGCTGCCCCACCATCATGAGCGTAAAAATGGCAAAGACGGTTCCTGGACCTATAACGTTAAACAGCCAAGGCACCATGGCAGGAATCAGGGCTGCCAGTACCCAGTGAACCCCGGTGCCAAAGGCGGCTCCCTGTCCCCGGAGGTGATTGGGAAAGATCTCCGAAATGAATACCCAGATGATGGTACCCTGACCGATGGCGTGGGCGGCAATGAAAAAAAACAGAAACACGGGCACCATGTTTCCCTTGATACCTGAAAAGAAAGCAAATGAGACCATGGCAAGCGAAATGATATAGCCCACGGAGCCGATATACATCAGTTGTTTGCGTCCGAGCCTGTCAATGAGCATTAGTCCCACGAAGGTAAAAATGAGGTTTGTCACACCTATGCCTATACTGCTCAGAAGGGCGGCTGATTTTTCTAGGCCTGCGATTTCGAATATCCTGGGAGCATAGTACAGGAAGGCATTTATACCCGAAAACTGATTAAAAAATGAGATAAAAAACGCCAGTATGACCGGAAACCTGTACTTAGGAGCCCAGATGCTTTCATGGGTTTCTGCCGTTTTGTGGTCGGCAAGGATCTTTTCAATCTGTTTTTGTGGTGGGGTGCCGGGGTCCATCACAGACAGGGTTTTAACTGCAGCCTCCGGGGTGTTTTTTATGGTAATCTGCCAGCGTGGACTTTCAGGAATGAAAAAAACAAGAATAAGATACATAAATGCAGGCAGGGCCTCTATCCCCACCATCCACCGCCAGGGTTCAGCTCCAAAGTTGCGTAGCAGATAGTTGGAAATAAACGCTACAAGGATACCGAAAACGATGTTGAACTGATACAAAGCAACCAGACGTCCGCGGTCTCCAGCAGGGGCGATTTCTGAGATGTACGAAGGTGCTGCCACTGTGGAAGCTCCCACGCCCAGACCTCCGATAAATCGAAAAATGGCAAACATCCATGGATCTGTGGCAAGTCCTGAACCTATGGCCGAAATAAAATACAACACTCCTATGATAATGAGTGTAGGTCTCCTGCCTATCCTGTCGGTTGGAATTCCTCCCAGAATGGCCCCAACTACAGTACCCCAAAGGGCTGAGGACATGATGACCCATCCATGAAAAAGCTCGCCTCGTGGCCACAGTGTCTGAAGTGCTTTTTCGGCACCGGAGATGACTACCGTATCAAACCCAAACAAAAAGCCGGCAAGGGCTGAAATCAGAGACCAGAATAATATTGTTTTCGAGTGCATCCCATGGATTTAATACTGACTACAAGATAAAGTGCCAAAGGTAGTCAATTTATGTGGACCCAAAGTAAAATTAAATTGCACGAAAATGCCTGCATATAAGAGAATGATAATTTTTTTATTTTTTTGAATGAAAATTTTGTGCACGTGCACAATATGTCTACTTTTGTCTTACAATTTAAAAAATGGAGTCTGTTCAGAATAAATCAGTGCAGGAAAGCGGGGCAGGACTTAAGTATCAGTTGAAGCGATTTGAAAAGATTGCTGTCAAGGTATGGGACAGTCCTGAAGAAGGAGCTGTTCACATTGCAAGATATATTGCTCTGTGCATCCGGCAAAAGCAACAGGACAACGAAAACATCGTTCTTGGCCTGGCAACAGGTTCTTCCCCCATCAAGGTCTACAACGAACTCGTAAGGATGCACAGGGAAGAAGGTTTGTCGTTTTACAACGTAATCACTTTTAATCTGGATGAGTATTATCCGATGAAGCCGGAAGCACCGCAGTCTTATGTCCGTTTTATGAATGAGTTTTTATTCAATCATGTGGACATAAACCCAGCCAACGTGCATATACCCAACGGAGATATACCAATGGAGTATGTGGAAAATTCATGCCTGGAGTACGAAAAGAAAATAGAGCTGGCAGGGGGTATAGACATACAGATACTGGGTATAGGCAGAACAGGGCACATAGGATTTAATGAGCCCGGGTCATGGCTTACCTCACGCACCAGGCTGGTAAAGCTTGACCATATGACGAGAATGGATGCTGTCAAGGATTTTGGCAAGGAAGAATACGTGCCTTATCGGGCGATAACCATGGGTATAGGTACGATACTCAAGGCACGGCAAATCTTTATCATGGCGTGGGGCTCGCACAAGGCGGACATAGTAAAGGAAGCTGTTGAAGGCGAAGTGACTGAAATGGTCCCGGCCACTTTTCTACAAAACCACAACAATGTAAAGTTTTATGTAGATACGGCCGCCTCGGCATCGCTGACAAAAATCAAAACTCCCTGGCTGGCAGGCATATGCGAATGGGACGAAAAA
Source organism: Bacteroidota bacterium (assembly GCA_029573365.1). Taxonomy (GTDB): domain Bacteria; phylum Bacteroidota; class Bacteroidia; order Chitinophagales; family Saprospiraceae; genus OLB9. The sequence goes on from JAKQGD010000378.1 coordinate 3,782, forward strand.
CTCATTGCAAGAGCTGTTATCTGGCTTTCACTTAAACTCAAAAAGCCCATTCTAAAACTAACCGACGAAGACTATATAAACAATGGCTTGTCAGAGCTTATCGCTGAATATGAAAGTGCCTACTCACTCAATATCAGGATATTTAACAAGCTGCAGCATACCATAACAGGATGGCCTGGGGGTAAGCCCAATGCTGATGATTCCAACCGCCCAGAACGGGCACATCCCGCAAAAAAGAGGGTAATCATCTTTAGTCCGCATCCAGACGACGACGTTATTTCTATGGGAGGTACGTTCCTGAGACTCGTGGAGCAGGGCCATGAAGTACATGTGGCGTATCAGGTATCAGGCAATATAGCCGTCCATGACATAGATGCCTGGAGATATACTCAGTTTATAGCAGACTTTGCTCAGGCCATGGGCATTGACAGCCCGGAACTATCCAAAATTGCAGATAAAATTTCAAAATTTGTAGAGAAAAAGGACATAAACGAAAACGATATAAAAGAACTAAGGCTGGTCAAAGGCCTGATCAGAAGACAGGAGGCTCGGAGCGGGGCCCTTTACTGCGGACTTCCCGAAAAAAACATTCATTTTCTCAATATGCCTTTTTATGAGACCGGCGGCGTACGTAAGAACAAACTTTCAGAGACCGACTATCAGCTGATTATCCAGCTTTTTAATGAAGTCAGGCCGCATCAGGTGTACGCTGCAGGAGATCTGGCAGATCCTCACGGCACACACAGGGTATGCCTGGATGCCATTCTGGAAGCGTTTGACAGAACCAAGGATCAGAAATGGTGGAAGGACTGTTACCTATGGCTTTATCGCGGTGCATGGCATGAATGGCCTATCGATGAGATAGAAATGGCCGTACCCATCAGCCCTGACGAGTTGATGAGAAAACGGAAGGCCATTTTTATGCATCAGTCCCAAAAGGACCACCCTGTCTTTCCGGGAGATGACACCAGAGAATTCTGGCAGAGAGCAGAAGACCGCAACAAGGAGACTGCCCACTTGTATAATGTTTTAGGTCTGGCAGAATACGAAGCCATGGAAGCCTTTGTGAGATGGAAATTTTAATTTTCAACCTATACTTTTTAACTTATTAAATCATTAAAGCATGACGAAAATTTTTAAACAATCGTTTTCTGACAGCAGAAACAGGACATTATGGCCACGTGCCTGTGTATTGTTTCTGTTTGCCGTTTTATGCTCAATAGGCATAAACGCCCAGAGCGTCTTCGGTACGGTGACATCTGAAAAGGACGGTTCTCCCCTGATTGGAGCTTCTGTGGTCGAAAAAGGCACCAACAACGGAACCATTACGGACATCGACGGGGCTTTTAGCCTTAACCTGTCCAGAATTCCTGCCGTGCTGGAAGTATCGTATATCGGCTTTGGCACCAAAGATGTGGAAGTAACATCTTCAGGATCTGGCATCGAAGTAATACTCGCCGAAGGAACTGCCCTGGACGAAGTAGTAGTCACCGCCCTTGGTATTTCCAGAGAGAAAAAAGGCCTCACTTATGCACTCGATGAGGTAAAAGCCGAAAACCTTACCACCTTTAAGGATGCCAACGTTATCAATTCGCTGCAGGGTAGGTCTGCAGGTTTGTTTATCGGCCGCAGTGGCTCAGGCATAGGTGGATCTACCAGGGTAGTTTTGAGAGGCAATAAGTCTACGACCAACAACTCGCCGCTATATGTTATAGACGGAGTGCCCATGAACAACTCCAACGGTGGCGAACAGGCGGGCATATTCGGAGGAGGTATCGACTCAGGTGACGGTATCAGCAACATCAATCCTGAGGACATTGAGTCTATCAGTGTGCTCAAGGGTGCTTCTGCTGCCGCACTTTACGGATCAGGTGCCGTAAACGGTGTCATTCTGGTCACGACCAAAAAGGGTAAGTCAGGCACTCCCAAAATCCATCTGTCTTCAAGCTACGTAGCTGACAGTCCTTTTGGATTGCCGGAATTTCAGACTACCTATGGACAGACAGCGGCCGGCGATGTGACTTCATGGGGTGCTAAAGGAACATTTAAAGATGTTGTAGGGGACTTCCTGCAGACGGGATCCAACTTTATTAATTCTGTTTCTGTCAGCGGTGGTACAGATATAGCCCAGAGCTATTTTTCGTACAGCAATACAAGTGCAAAGGGCATCGTTCCGACAAACAGCCTTGGCAGGCACAATTTTAATTTCAACCAGTCTGCTTCCTTTCTGGATAAAAAGCTCAATCTCAGGGCAAATGTCAATTTTGTAAAGCAGGATGTGTCAAACAGGCCCGCTTCTGGATTGTACTTCAATCCTCTGACAGGTCTGTATCTGTTCCCCAGAGGCCTTGATTTTGATAACTATAAAAACAAATTTGAGGTGTTTAACACCAACAGAAACTTAAGCCTGCAAAACTGGCACGCAGATGCAGACATCCAGCAAAACCCATACTGGATCATCAACAGAAACCTGAGTGATAATTCCAGAAACAGGGTCATCACCGGACTTACGACTTCATATGCATTCAATGACTGGCTTAGTCTTCAACTCAGAGGCAATATGGATAAGTCTTTTGACAATTTCGAACAAAAGATTTATGCAGGTACACAAGGTACACTTTCACACCCTAATGGAAGATATGCTTTTTCGAAACTCACAAATACCCTGCTGTATGGTGATGCCATACTTGGTATTAAAAAGGATATTTCCGATAAGCTTACCTTTGATGCCAATGTAGGTGTTGCTCACAATAACAACCAGGTTTACAGCCTGCTTACCGACTCAGGCACAAACGGAGGGTTGAATTTTGCCAATGAGTTCAGCTTGCAAAACATTAAGGATCCGGTGCAGGGCACATTAAGAGAAGGACTTTCCAGAGTGAAGACAAATTCTGTATTTGCCAGCACTCAGTTTGGATATGACAACTTCTTGTATGTAGATCTCACAGGCAGGAACGATTGGTCCAGTTCACTCCCCGGGACCTCATTTTTCTACCCATCCGTGGGAGTCAGCAGCATTCTGACTGAGAAAATGAGCCTTGGCGGTATCAACTATGCCAAAGTACGTGCTTCTTACGCTATCGTGGGTAGTGGTATTCCTGCATACCTCAATAACCCTATCCAGGAAAGGCACCAGATAGTAAACGGACAGCTTGCCCTTACTACAGTGGGAGTAATCCCCGGCACAGAGCTGAAGCCCGAAAAGTCCAAGTCCTTTGAAGTAGGAGTTGACCTGAGGGCCATAAACAACAAACTGTCAGTGGATCTTACCTATTACAAAAACAACACCATCGACCAGTTTATACAGATAGCGGCCCCTGCAGGATCAGGATTTACTTCTTACCTGGTAAATGCCGGTAACATCCAAAACTCAGGTATCGAAGGTCTGATCGGCTATCAGATCCTGGATGGCAGTGATTTTAAATGGAACGCGTCTCTTAACTTTACCAAGAACACAAACAAGGTGATAGATGTGCACCCTACACTGGATGCAACAGATGCTCCATTGTTTATTACCAATGAAGGTGTAAACAGCTACAGGATGGTACTTAAGAAAGGCGGCCAGTTTGGTGATATCTACGGTGTGGCCTTTGACAGGGATGCACAGGGCAGAATCAAGATAGATGCTGACGGAAATCCGGTCAAAAAAGACGGATATTTCAACCTCGGAAATGCCAACCCTAATTTTATGGCGGGACTTAACAACGAAATATCTTTCAAGGGTGTCAATGTGAGGTTCCTCATCGACGGTCGATTTGGTGGTAAAGTGATGTCTATCACTCAGTCAATGCTCGACTTGTTTGGTGTGTCTCAAGCTACGGCCGATGCCAGGGATGCCGGTGGTGTCACCATTGATGGCGTAAAAGCAGATGGTACAGCCGTTACAAAAATGGATGCCCAGAAATACTATTCAGCCGTGGGAGGCAGAAACGGTATCACCGAAGCTTACATGTATGATGCCACTAACATAAGATTGAGGGAAATGTCAATAGGTTTTGGACTTCCTAAGTCTGTCATCTCAGGCAGAGGAACCATCAAAAATGTAAGGGTCAACCTTATAGGCCGTAACCTCTTTTTTATCTCCAAGAAGGCACCATTTGACCCGGATCTCACCTTCTCCACAGGAGTGGGACTCCAGGGCGTAGATGTATTCAGTTTGCCTAATACAAGAAGCCTCGGACTGAGCCTTACAGCTGATTTATAAAATTTAAAAAAAGTCAAAATCAATTAAAAATGAAATTTAGAATATTAAGCATATTGACATTTTTTGCAGTGTTGGGCTCCTGGATTGCTTTTTCAGGTTGTGACAAGGACTTTGAAGAATTTAACAAGGATCCCTATGCTGTGACAGAAACAGAATTGGGGGCTGATTACAGACTGATCGGCGAACCCTTTATCAATACCATAAGAAACATCTATGTCCAGGGTCCTGCGTGGATTACCCAGTTGCAGCAAAACCTGCTGGGCGATGTGTATTCTGGTTACATGATGCCACCGACACCTTTTGCCGGTAACAGCAACAACATGAATTACAATTTTGTAGACGGCTGGAATACCTGGGCCTGGAATCCCGCATACAACGTCATGTCTTCTGCCAAGTTTGTAAAGGAAAAGGCAGGCGACGACTATCCGGAATTCGTCTCCTGGATGGACATAGTTAAGGTTTCTGCTATGCACAGGCTTTCTGATATGTTTGGCCCTATTATTTATACTGAGTTTGGAAAGGTGGCAGAGGATGGAACCATTCTGTACGATTGCCAGGAAAAAGTGTATGATCAGTTTTTTAAGGATCTGGACAACGGTGTAGCTGGCCTCACCAAGTATGCCAATGACAATCCGGGTGCCAAGCCTTTTGCAGCCTTTGACGAGGTGTATGCCGGCGACATTCCTAAATGGATAAAGCTTGCCAATTCACTAAGGCTCAGACTTGCTGTCAGGATATCAAAGGTAGATCCTGCCAGGGCAAAAAGCGAAGGCGAAAAAGCCCTTTCAAATGCATATGGAGTCATCACCGACAATGCTGACAACTTTGTGGTGCGTACAGGTCTGGACCACCCACTAAATGTGATGAGCGGAGCATGGAACGACACCAGAATGGGAGCACCCATGGAATCTATACTCAAAGGATACAGCGATCCCAGGATAGGTGTATTTTTCGAACAATCCAAGCAATTTCCGGGAGATTACAAAGGCATCAGACAAGGTATAGCCATCGCCAGCAAAGGACAATACGAAAACTTCTCAGCACTTAAAAAACTGGGAGATGTACAGCTTATGACGGCTGCTGAAGTCACCTTCCTCAGGGCAGAAGCTGCTCTCAGAGGCTGGGCAGGTGCCGGCGGCAGTGCAAAGGATCTGTACGAAGCAGGAGTTACAACCTCATTTACCCAGCATGGTGTGGGCGGAGTGTCTGCATATCTGGCGAATGCTACCTCCACGCCCGTGCCTTATGTTGACCCTGTCAATGCTACAAACAGCGTGGATGCAGGATCACCGTATCTTAGCAAGGCTACTATCGCCTGGAACGAAGGAGGCAGTTTCGAGCAAAAACTGGAAAAAATCATCACCCAAAAATGGATAGCCATGTTCCCTGACGGTCAGGAAGCCTGGTCAGAATTCCGAAGGACAGGGTATCCTACGCTCTTCCCGGTGGTGATTAACAACAGCGGGGGTACCATCGATACCGAAAAACAGGTAAAGAGGGTCAAGTTTATAGGCAATGAGTACTCGCAAAACCCCAACGGTGTAGCCTCAGGAGTAGCTTGTCTCAAAGGCCCTGATACTGGAGGTACAAACCTCTGGTGGGATGTAGATTGACAATGAATTTGGATTAAGAATACAGGGGGCCAGAAATAAGATTCATGTGGCTTTAATGGATTTAATTTCTGACCCCTGTTTTTTTTTAATACTCTCGGTAATTGGTATTTTAATAGACGGATTTTACTTTTGATGCAAATAAAACAAATGCATTCCAGGTCTTACATGATGATTTTAGGTCTTGCCGCAGTGGTCTGGGCCTTTTCCTGCAAAAGGGAAGAAAAACAAATGTTTACCCTGCTGGAAGAAAACAAGACAGGGCTTAACTTTAGAAACATACTGAAAGAAACCGAAAATTTCAACATATTCAAGTATCAATATTTTTACAATGGCGGCGGTGTGGCTGTGGCTGATTTTGACAATGATGGAAAACAGGACCTTTTCTTTACAGGAAACATGGTCAAAAACAGGCTGTTTATCAATGAGGGCGATATGGAATTCAGGGATGTCACCGACGCATCAGGAGTAGCCTCTAATGAAGGATGGTGTACTGGTGCCAATGCTGTGGACATCAACAACGACGGCTGGATGGATCTTTATGTGTGCAGGGCCGGTTATCCTTTTCCGAAACTGAGAAAAAACCTCCTGCTAATAAATAACAAAAACCTGACATTTACCGACAAGGCAGCTGATTACGGGCTTGATGACGATTCATACTCCACACATTCTGCTTTTTTTGACTATGACAGAGACGGTGATCTGGATATGTTTTTACTTAACCACAGTGCTCCGGAATATTCCAAAGGAAGCCTCGAGATATTCAAGCTGAAAAACAAACGCGAACCGGCACTCGAAAGCAAATTATACAGAAATGACGGCGGAAAATTTACCATGGTAAACGAAGAAGCGGGCATAAGCGGCAACGTGCTGAGCCTCAGCCTCGGTCTGGGCGTCATCGATATCAACAACGACGGTTGGGACGACATCTTTGTGGGAAATGACTTCAATGAATCAGATTACCTGTTTCTCAACAATGGCAATGGAACATTTACAGAGTCTGCCAAAACTACTTTTGACCATACCTCCATGTTTAGCATGGGATGTGATATAGCGGACATCAACAATGATGGTTTTATGGATCTGGTATCCTTGGATATGTTGCCGGAAGGTAACTACCTCCAGAAAATGCATCAGGGGGCCGACAACTTCAATAAGATCGACGGCATGATTAAAAATGGTTTTCAACCGCAATTCAGCAAAAATGTACTTCAGGTAAACAATGGTGACGGCTCTTTTTCTGAATGTGCCCAAATGTACGGAGTATCCAATACTGACTGGAGCTGGGCTTGTGTGTTTTTTGATTTTGACAATGACATGTATCAGGATCTTTTTATATCCAATGGCTACCTTCGTGACCATACAGATATGGATTTTCTCCAGTTTACAGCCGATCAGGTAGTCAAAGCCGACAAGGGTGACCAACCAGTTTCGTTTGAAGAATACATGGCCAGCATGCCCCCCATTAACCAGCCAAATTATTTCTTTGTCAACAGGCAGGGACATAGATTCGAAAACATGGCACCGGTATGGGGTCTCACAAAACCCAGCATATCCCATGGCTCTGCCTATGCCGACCTCGACAATGACGGCGACCTTGATATCGTGGTGAGCAATGTAGGCGAATATGCCTATGTGTATCAAAACAACAATCCCCGCAAAAACAATTATCTGACCGTCCAACTCAAAGGACCTGAAAACAATATAAACGGCGTCGGGGCCAGGGTCAGACTTTACACTGATACCACAGTGCTGACAAGGGATATGCAACCCAGCAGAGGCTTCCTTTCAGGAATGGAAAACAAGCTTTTTTTTGGCCTCGGAGGCTATAAGGCCATAGATTCCATCGTCGTTAGATGGGCCGACGGCGTAATACAAAGATATGATGCTGATGGCCTTAATAAGGTAGTGGAAATAACATACAGCAAGGATGCAAAGAAAGGCAGCTTTACTTATAACGCACCACCAGCTCTGTATACACATGTCACTAATTTTCCACCATTTGAGTACACTCTGGATGAGTTTGATGACTTTAAGGTGCAGGGTTTATTGCCCTATGGACTTACTGACAAAGGCCCCTGCAGTGTTGTGGCTGACTTTAACAATGATGGGCGTGAAGACTTTGTTATCACTGGGAACAATGTCACCGTTTCCAGAATATATTTTCAAAACCAGGATGGGAGCTTCAGAGCCGAAAATCTACCCGTCACAGGCATGGAAATCTCCGATATAAAAGTCCTTCCGGGAACCCGGGGTCCTGACTTGGTCCTGGCCTGTGGCTCCTACAAATACAGTGAATCACATAAGGACAAAAGCATTTTGGTGCTAAAAAACAATGGATTAGGAAAATTTACCGACATACAAACCATAAAAATGGCCAATGCCAATCCTTCTGCATTGGCACACATAGACGTTGATGGTGACGGAAAAAAGGATATTATTGCTGGAGGCACCTGTCATTTCGGTAAATTTCCAGTATCTCAGGCACCATTCATATTAAAAAATAAAGGAGGAAACAATTTTTCAGAGCCAGAGCTATCTTCCATAGCTCCGGGTATGGTGACGGATATGGAAACGGCAGACCTTGATGGCGACGGTAAGGATGAATTGATTATCTGTGGCGAGTGGATGCCGGTGATGGTTTACAATGTTGCCAATGGCAAGCTGACTGATAACACCACAAAATATCTGGGCGGAGCGTATACCGGTATGTGGAAAAAACTGGCTGTCGTCCAGGAGGGTAACGGAATCTCTGTCGTAGTAGGAAATCTGGGTCTCAACTCACAACTGACAGCCACACCTGAACATCCGATGAAGTTGTTTTATGAAGATTTCGACCAGAATGGCAGTTATGACCCGATTATGGCCTACCATCTTTCGGGAGGACTTTATCCCTTTGCTCCCCGTGAAGACATGATTAAGCAATTGCCGGTACTCAATAAAAGATTCAACACTTTCAGTCTGTATGCAAAAGCAACGGTTGCTGATCTTCTCGGCGACAACCACTATGCCAAAGCAAAGCCACTTGAAATAAACACACTGGAAAGCTCGGTTTTCAGGATTACAGGAGGCAAAACCACGAGGCAGCCACTGCCCACAGAGGCACAGGTCGCACCTGTTTATGCTTTTTCAGAGGGTGGCGACGGCAGTCTTATTTTTGGGGGCAACCAGTCAAAAGTCAGAGTAAAGCTGGGTAGGCTCAACGGCAACCACGGTATGATTCTCAACAATATTGCGAACAAAATGTCACTGACTCCACCTTTGTTATCCGGTTTTGACGTCAGGGGAGATGTGAGGTCAGTGGCCCGGGTAAAGACGCCCTCAGGTCCTTTAACCATCTTTGGTGTATATGGTGGCGAAGCGGTTTTTTACAGAAAAAGTTCTGATATTCAATAGCAAATAAATGTGTGAGGCAAACAATGCAAATGACAAAAAAGGATCAGTTTGACAGGGACGGTTATGTAGCTTTTGAAAACCTGGTATCTTCCGCAGAATTAAAGTTGCTCAGAGAAATTTACGATGATTTCCTTAGCGGAAAATATGATCTTAAAGGCCTGCGGAGTGACCTTTCGGGCAATAGCCCGGATTCAGGAAAAATCGAAAAGACTACACAGATAATGAGGCCATCTTTGGTAGAAGGGCAGCTGGCAGAAACGGCTACATACCAAACAACTCTGCAAAAAGCCCGTGACCTTCTGGGCAATGACGTGTCTCTGGATTTTGATATGATGATCAATAAAGCCCCCAACACTGTGACCGGGACTCCCTGGCATCAGGATGCCGCATACTGGCCCGACCTGCCTGATAAAAGAGCCGTTTCCTTTTGGATAGCCCTCGATGATGCCGATGCAGAAAACGGTTGTATGATGTACGTGGCGGAAAGCCACAAAATGCCTTTACAGCCGCATGAGCAGCCGGTGACGGGAGGAGCTTTGCAGTGCAGCATTGGTGGAGACAGCAATATTGTACTTGGTATTTTGACCGCAGGGTCTGCCATTGCCCATCATGGGTACACACTTCATGCCGCCTTCGGCAATAAAACGGATGACAGACATCGCAGAGCTTTGATTCTCAATTTCAGGCCAAAGTCCATGATTGACCTGATGAGATCTCAGGGATATGACCATCTGGGCCGCCGTGAAAATAAAAACAAAGCCGAAGCATGAAAGGTATATGGATGATTTGTTTTTGGTCCCTGTGGATATTGACGGGATGTTCAGACCATCAGGGAGCCCCGCTTCTTAAAAACAGTCTGGGCATCATCCCGGCACCAAGGCAGGCCGACACGGATTTTAACCCTTCAAAGGTTGTGTCTCTGGAAATTTATCTTCCTGATTCATTGATGTCAGGACACCTCAGGCAAATGCTAAAAGCCGTGCCGCAGTCTGCATGGGTTACTTCAGATAAGGCAAACGTACAGGTAACACTCGATACTGCCCTGGCTCCGGAAGAGTACAACCTTGAGATTTTATCCGACAATGTCATTATCAGGGCCGGAGGGAAGCCTGCAGTGCAGTACGCTCTGACAAGCCTCGGGCAGGTGGCAAAACACCGGGGATATCCACTTCCGATATGCAGGATAAACGACAGTCCGAGGTTTAAATACAGAGGTATGCACCTGGACGTAGGAAGGCATTTTTTTAGTGTGGAAGATGTTAAAAAGTACCTGGATTACATGGCCACTTATAAATACAACCATTTCCATTGGCACCTGACTGAAGACCAGGGATGGCGTATAGAGATTAAAAAGTACCCAAAACTGCAGGAAGTAGCCGCCTTCCGCAAGGAGACACTCATAGGCCACTACAACGATCAGCCACATAAATTTGACGGCAAAAAATACGGAGGATTTTACACCCAGGAAGAGGTGCGGGACATCGTCAGCTATGCCACCGAAAGAAACATCACGGTGGTTCCCGAAATTGAGATGCCGGGACACTCTCTGGCAGCACTTGCAGCC
>JAKQGD010000385.1 GCA_029573365.1 Bacteroidota bacterium
TCTATTATCTCTTCTACATATGTATTCCATGCCCCACAGGACGGACACTTGCCTACCCACTTGGGAGATTCGGCCCCACAGGCCGAGCAAAAAAAGCTGGATTTTACCTTCAAAATATTTTTTTAATTTTTTTTGGCAAAAAAATGTGACAGTCAAATCTGCATTCGTCTTAAGTACAGAAATTGATAAAAATACAAGACATATTCCAAAAGTGGAGTAAAAAGTAAATTGTTTTCAATTGGTTTTTTGGGGTTATGCGGGGTACGAATGCAAGTTCGACTCCGCTTTTTTATTTTATATACCCTCGTTTTCCAATCCCTTCTGCATCAAAGCCTGCCTTTTACCGGCGGTAAAAATAAAAAAACCACAGCTTTTATCGAGGCTGTGGTTTTTATTTTATAACAAAACTTCTGTAAGTTATTCTTCTTCGGACTTTCCTTTGGTTTTTTGCTGCTTAGCCTTTATGCTATCCGTTACTTCGTCGACTTTATCAGCGGCAACATCCATGGTTTCGTTGAGGGTCTCTCCGGCTTTGTCGGCTAGCTTGTCCACATTTTTAGCCATATCCGCAAGCTTGTCCGTAGCGTCATCAAGCAGGTCCTCTGCTTTTTCCATGACATCATCTATGTTTTCGGTGACCACAGCAGCAACGGCCTGTGCTGTATCGAGTACATCCTCCACCATCTGGCCAAAAGAGCCCGCCAGCTTATCGGCAAAAGACTCTTGTTTAGGTGCCGTAATCTCAGCTGCCGCCTTTTCAAGTTTGTCTGACATCTTGTCCCGGGCTTTGGCTGTTTCTGAGATATCGGTGGCAATTTTCTGCTTTACTGCCTCTTTGGCCTCCTCTATCTTTTCCTGCTTGTGCACTTTTTCGAGCTTTTTCTTCTCCCTTTCCATCCTGGCTTCCAGTTCTGTCTTGGTCTTGTTCATGTCCTCCAGCTTTTCCTGCTTGGACTTGATTCGCTCATTGATCATATTGAGCTTGGCCTGACGGAGCTGTGCCTCAAGTTGCCCTTCGCTGTTGGCCGCTCTTTTTGTTTCAAATTCCAGGTCTTTTTGATCAAAGTTAATAGAAGTCTGCATTTTTTGAATTGCTCCCATCAACCCTTTGTACCTGGCCTCAGTACGAGCCAGTTCGCCGGACTGATGTGCCTGTGCTGCAGCCCCTCTTTTTTCCTTGAGCTTCTTGAAGGCTTCGTCGATTTTGTTCCACACCACCTCTCTATCTTCCTTTGTAAATTTGAAATCTTTGAGCTTGGTTTGTATCTTCTTAAGGTCTTCAAACAAAGGATTAAGGCCAAGACCTTTTTCTACCTTGGTCTCTATTTCTGATATCTCGGCTGCAAATGTTTCGGCGTATTGTTTGGATTTATTTTCAAATTCGCCTTCGAGCGACTTTTTCAATTCCTTGAGTCTGTCGAAGAGATGATTTGCTTTTTCTCTTAGGGCCGCTCCCTGTTCTCTGAAAAGGTTCCGGTCATTGACCTGAGTCTGCACCTTGTTCCAGAAGCCTCTCAGCTCATCCCACATCGCATTGTCATACTCGCTGAGGGTATCCACTTTTTCCTTAAGTTCTTCCAGCTCAGATTTGTACATGCCATACAACTTAGAAGAAAGGACCACAAAATGCCACTCAGCCTGTGCCCTCGTAATAAGGTCAGGCCTTTCTACTTTGATTTCATCAGGCAGAATGCTGTCCGATACCGACAATTTTCTTTCAATTTTGTGATAGCCGGCCGGAAACTCTACTTCGGCGTCGTCCTTCCATTTTTCGGACATAGCCTTGTAAAATTCTTCGGTGGCTACAGACTCAGGAAAAGTGTAGATGTTGACCACATTTTCTTTTTCGAGCAGCTCGAGGGCTACCAGTAACTTCTCATCTTTCTCATTGGATCCCCAAAGTACGATCTTGCGTCTCATGATACGGTGTGCGATTAAATGTCAGATAATTCGATAAGTAAATAATTAAAACAAAAAAACTATACTAAATGGTTCTTCACCAGGTAATTTGCTATCTGTACGGCGTTGGTGGCGGCTCCTTTGCGGAGATTGTCTGCGACTACCCACATATTGAGTCCATTGTCAGTCGATTCGTCCCTTCTTATTCTGCCCACAAAAACTTCATTTTTGTTTTTGGCATATAAAGGCATTGGATACCTGAAATTGGCTACATCATCCACAACTTCTACTCCTTCTGCTTCACGCAACAGGAGGTAAACATCCTCGATTTTGTAGGGATGGTTAAATTCGACGTTTATTGACTCTGAGTGTCCTCCATCCACAGGAATCCTGACAGCTGTGGCGGTCACTCTTATGGAATCATCACCGAGAATTTTACGTGTTTCGTTTACTAGCTTCATTTCTTCCTTGGTGTACGCATTGTCCAGGAAGACGTCGCATTGCGGTATGGCATTTTCAAAAATCTGATAATGGTATGCCATCTCCTCTTTACCAGGTGCAGATCCTGACTTTTCTGCCTGATACTGGGCCACAGCCTTGGCTCCCGTACCGGTAAATGACTGATAAGTAGATACTACGAGTCTGCGGATACCATATTTTTTGTGAAGTGGTGCCAAGGCCATCACCATCTGTATGGTAGAGCAATTGGGGTTGGCAATAATTTTGTCATCCTTTGTGAGCAGATGAGCATTGATTTCGGGAACAACCAGCTTTTTAGAGGGGTCCATCCTCCATGCACTGGAGTTGTCTATGACCACGGTTCCTGCATCGGCAAACTTAGGGGCCCATTCGAGCGAAGTACTGCCACCTGCAGAAAATATAGCTATGTCAGGCTTTGCCTTCAGTGCTTCTTCCATGCTGACCACCTCGTATTCCTTGTTGCGGAACGTGATCTTTTTACCTACTGACCTGGCAGAGGCTACAGGAAGGTACTCATCCACATGAAAATGAAATT
>JAKQGD010000402.1 GCA_029573365.1 Bacteroidota bacterium
ACAGCAAGCCACAAATAACCCAAATCATCGGGCATTATTTTTTGAATGTTTGGAAAGGGCAAACCGCTGATTCTGGTAAATTTATTGTCATTTGCCATTGAGCAGTACAATCCTTTTTCCGTAGCAGCAAACAGCCAATTACCGATTTTGGCAAGGTCATTGACGGCCACATTTTTTGGAAGTGTGTTGCCTGAAAACTTTTCACTTTTTTTAATTTTCAGGTCAGAGATATAAAGACCATCAGAGGCTCCAATGTACATTTTATCTGCCACCTGCTCGAAACACAAGACATTCAGGTCCTGCTTTCCTGCTGCCACTCCTTTTTGTGTCAAGATCTGAAACCCCACGGGTGTACCTACCCATACATTACGGTCAGAAGCGGTATACAGGCAATTGACGATGCCACTGTAGAGACCCTGTTTCTGTCCTATAACTTCAAATTTAGTACCGTCAAACTTCGAGATGCCACCACCCTGTGTGCCGGCCCAGATATGTCCTACGCTGTCCTGACACAAGGCAAAAACCTGAGATTGTGACAAACCCTCCTTTAAAGAATAGTGGCTGAAATTGCCCTTTTGCCCATATCCGGATCCAGATAAGGTAAACACGGAAAACAATAGAAGCAACAGTCTGATGTCCATAATCTTTTAAAGTTTAAAAATAATGAAAATTGACGGGATTCTATTCCAACTATTTTAACTGTCATATGCACAACGGTTCCAGCACTCCGTTGACTTCGCAGTATCCGAGTATTTTAATGCCTTTCTGATCTTGGTTAAGCGGAAACGAAAACCATTGAAATTCGCCGGGCAACAACCCCATACTTTTTAATTCGCTGATACATTCCTGCTGCTTGTTCAGATAACCAAGTATTGACTTTTCGTCCTTCAGTACTGGAATTTCTGATTCGCTGTCATAAACAAACTGCCAGACCACTGCCATCCTGAAACTGTGCCTTGATGGGTATTTGTCAGATAACCGCCTCGTGCTGTAGGCTTTAGTCCAGTCAAAACCCAGGTCGCCATACTTTTTCATGAGACGGGCACTGATGACCCTATTGTCATCATATCTGTGCTTTGAAGTGATAAAATAGTAAGCTGCTTCTGTCATTTTGTTGTCTTCCGTAAAAGTGAGGTAGGATGTGGGTACCGAAATGAGGGGCTTGTTTTTTGGGTTATATGCACCTGTAAAAAGAGCGGATAATGCCTTGCCAAAGTCTTTGTCGCGGCCTACTGCACAACTTATAATTTTTATGGTAGTCAGGCTATCGGCAAAAACCGATGACAGGGGTTTAATCTTTCTATTGGTTATTGCATGCTGCAGTGTGCTGTATGAACATCTGTAATACCCCGACGCTACCGGTACACTCATGCCCTGCCAGGGGTTGCCATGACTTACAATGTTTATGTCAGAGTACATTTGCTTGTGTGGCGTTCCTTTTTGGAGCCAGTCTATCACATCACTTAAGGTGGCAACATCCTGGATAATAAAGTCTGTCTTTCCTGCCGGATTGGACCTGAAATATTTTGTGGCCTGTGTATAAAAATCATTTCCCTTATTGCGGTCAACGCCCATAATAAATGTGACTGAAATCCTTTTACCGTTCGCAGGCCGGACTATATCCTTTTTTTGCATTGTACAACCACAAAGAAGAAATACAGACATCAACATAACAAATATAATGATACCATGGTAGAATTGAAATTTATAGCTCATGTCGTGGTCTTTTTATATTTTAAAATTAAAACAAATATCGAAATCATCGAAATTGTCAGGCATGACCATAATAAACCTGTCACCAGCTTGTCCTGCGAACCAATAATAATCGTGGAGGTAAGGTCAAAACTGGCTCCTACAGCTAGGTCTGATACACCAAATGGCATAGGAGAAGGCTGTCTTACCAGACTCACTGTGCCATCTTTGTTTACCACCTTTTGTTTATCAATAGCTACAAAGGAAGTATACGGAGTCATCAGATTGTATTTGAGGCCAAGTTGTGTTATTTCCTGGTCGGTATTGTTTTTTGAGTCGTCTGAAAAATCACTGAGCAGGCCTATTTTTTCCCGTGCCCACAGATACTTAATGGCTTCATAGGCGGAAGAGGTGTCAGCAGGTGAAACATCTATAGTGAGTTCTGTTCTCTTTTTTCCTGTCACGCCTGAAACAATTATCTGGCCTTGTGGAAAGCCTTTGTATTTTCCTGTGATGACAATGGGACGGTCAGACATCAGATCAGGATATTTCTGATAATTGAGGTCATAAGCATCAAAGTCTTTAAAGCTGACCTGTATGCCTGAAAGCACAGGGCTGCTAATATATTTTCTGAATTTCGTTGCTATGCTGTCAGCCACTTCAGGGCCGGTTATTACAAATGGCTGTCCTTTGCCGCACCCTGCCAATCCGTTGATAAGGTATCTGTTAACGCTGCTGCCTATACCAAAAGCAAAAAGGTTGGCTTCATTTAGATGGTTTCTGATCAGATTAAAACTCTCAGTCTCTGCAGAAATATAACCATCTGTAATCAATACAAATGACCGTGACAGGTTTCTTTCGGGCCTCGGTATGCCCAGGGACGTATTCAGGGCATGCAGAAGTTCTGTACCTCCTGCTCCGGGCTGATTGTCTACATAAAGGATGGCCTTGTCAATGTTTTGTTTTGTGGCACTTACCGAAGCGGGAGACAACAGGCCTGAATCTCCTGCAAACAGAACAATGTTGAACATATCACTGGGACGAAGCGAACTCACGAGGTTTTTTATTAACTTTTTAGATACATCCAGCGGAAAACCATTCATGGAGCCTGATACGTCAACAATAAAAATATATTCCCTCGGAGGTATTTCTTCGGTTCTGACTTTTACAGGAGGCTGTAACATAGCCATAAAGAAGTTCTCGTCTTTTTGCTTATACAGGTGTACGCCGCTGCTTATTGACTTGCCTTTCAAAAAATAGTTGACAACAAAATCGCGATTTGCAGCCATCACCTGATTGCAGTCCAGACTTGCTGTCCAATGGTTGTGCGATTTCTGAAAAAACCGGATAGGGTGTGTTGTGCTGGATATCCATTTGACCGGAATGTCACTTTGTATATCCAGAGTTATGTCATAACCAGAGAGCAGCTGCATGTTTCTGTTTTTTTCGTATGGTACAAATGGAAATTTGAATGTCTCTTTCCGAACTGAAAAATAGCGTGGACCCACTGTAGCCGGGATAGACAGGCTGTATACTCCTTCATCAGGAATGATCATCTCAGTATATCTTATGACTACGCCTATGGTATCTCCGGGCATGAGGTTGGCCACATTGACAGTAAACAAATTGGGCCGGTCTTGTTCGAGCAAGGTAGCATGTCTGCCTTCATCACGAGCTTGCTGGTATACCTTGCGAGCCTGTTGCTTTTCCTTGATAACAGACTGGATTACTCGGTCGCCAATGGTCATTTTCAGGTCGTAAACAGCTGACTTGTCACTCATTGGAAAGACATAAACGGCTTCAACTGGTGATTGACTGCTGTTGTGGTAGGTCTGTGTGATGACTGCATCAGCGATGACACCTGTGATGTTAACCTTGATGCCAGTAGAAAGCAGGGGCAGGGAAGGTGTAGCACCATTTTCACCTGGAACAGTAAAATATGGCATGCCTGTGGTTTGTGGATTTTCGGTTTGCCCAAAGGATGAGTAGTAACATATCAAAGAAAATATCCAGCTCAACAATAAATTTGATCTCATTTTTTAATTATTTAAATGTTAATGAATAAAATGTCACTACAAATGTAAAGGCAGTCAGAGGGCCATAAAGGAAGGCTCTAATAAGTGCGGCTTGCCATCTATTAAATGCAGGTTTTTCTTAAATATTTATAGGCTATTGGGAGCACCCGCACATTTCCCCTTTGAGGTCATTAATTAAAATTTGTTAGCTTTGCATGACAATGTTGCAGGAAAATGGAAGCTGACCAAGGCGGGATGACAATGAGTGAGGACCGAGGATCACTGGAGCCGGCCATGACGGCCCAAAGGCTGAGGTTTGAAGTTTTTTCATGGATATTTGCTTTAGGGGTATGTGCCTTGTTTCTGGTGCCGATATACCTTAAATCCGGCGACAAATATGTGTTTTATATGGCCAATATCGCTGCTATCCTCATCTTTCTCATCTTTAGCAGGACTCTTTTTTTATTGAAATTTACACTTTTTGCGAGAAGCAGGTGGATAAGACTCATCCTGGTTTTTTTACCTATTCCCATTTTTATGTACCTTGTAGACAACCTTTACGAATTTCAGCGGTATATAGACGAAAACGGCACGATTTCTTTTATACGGGGAGCCGGCGAAATGACCGACTATGAGTTCGGAAGGTTTATTAAATATCAGTTTATATTTTTTACTGTAGGTGCACTTGTGGCCAATGTACTGATGCCTGTAAGAATGATTATTTCTTTCTGGCGTACCACAAACACTGCGGACAGAGTCTAAGTTTTTTTCAAAGACAAATCAATCACAATATGTCACAGGTAAAGGAATTTAATGAATACAGGGCAAAGATGAATGACCGCATCCTGGGCCAGGACAACAAGGTGCTCAAGAGATTCTGGAGTCTCGACAATCAAGCCTATCAGGACGGAGCTTTGTCAGAAAAGACCAAGGAACTGCTCGGTCTCGTGGCTTCTATGGTTTTGAGGTGTGACGACTGTATCAAATACCATCTCGGTACCTGTCATGACCTTGGTATCAATACCGACGAGATTTATGAAGTCTTTGCGATAGCCAACCTCGTAGGAGGGTCTATCTGCATACCACATACCCGCAGAGCGGCAGAATACTGGGACGAACTGCAGGGTCAGTCCGTATAAAAAAGGTCCATGGCTATCCGGTCGGCAAAATGTTTGCCTGACTTTGTCAGGACATAATTTTGGTCGACATTGACTATGTGGCCGCATTCTATATGTCTTGTAATATTTGCAAAGAAATGGTCAGCCATATGGTGGCCGTAAGCAGTGATTTTTGACTTTTCAACGCCCCAAATTGTCCTGAGTCCGGTCATGAGATATTCGTTGTACCGGTCAGCAACAGTAAGTATCTCTGTTTCCATGGGCAATTGGCCAGATAAGATAGAGTCTGCATATTTTTTATTGTTGGCCACGTTCCAGGACCTTTGTACTCCATCATAAGAGTGAGCAGAGGGCCCCAGGCCCAGGTAGTGTTTACCCTGCCAGTAGGCCGTATTATGTATAGCATGATGGCCCTTTAGTGCGAAATTGGAAATTTCATAATGCTCGTATCCCCTGCTTCCTGTCAAGTCCATGAGTATTTCGAACTGTTCTGAAGACAAACCTGGGTCAGGAGGTCTGACCTTGCCTGTTTTGACAAAATGGCTCAGTGCTGTTTTGTCTTCGACCGTCAGACTATAGGCCGAAATGTGTGGAATCCCCATGTCCATCGTTTTGAGGATATTGTGTTCCCATTGACTATGGCTCGTCGAGGGACAACCGTAGATGAGGTCTATTGTCAGATTTTCAAAACCAGCAGCAAAAGCGTCCGCAAGGCATTGTTCTGACTTAAAAGCGTCATGTACCCTGCCCATCCATATCAGGTCAGTGTCAAAAAAAGACTGAACACCTATGCTCAGCCGGTTGATGCCTGTAGCTTTAAAGTCACGCAGCTTGGACAAATCAAGGTCATCAGGATTGGCCTCAAGCGTGATCTCCGCATCAGGTGACCACGTATATATTCCGGCCAAAGTGTCCAATACCCTGCCTATCTCTGAGGCTGCCAGCATGCCCGGCGTACCACCGCCAAAATACACCGTCTCAATGTGTTTATCCTTTAAAAAATCCTGCCTTAGGATGGCTTCTTTGCATATGGCATCGATGACTGTGTCCTTGAGCCCCAGCGAAGTGGAAAAATGGAAATTGCAGTAATGGCATGCCTTTTTACAAAACGGGATGTGTACATATATACCAGACATGAAGTATATTCGTTAATTAATACAAAATTACGGCTTTTGAACCGACATGACGGCACAAGGCTCTCTTTTTATGGGTGGCGGTATCTGCGTACAGGCTTGGTGCAGTGCGGTTTGACCATTCTTCTGGTATTTATGGCCGTTGTTGTGTTGAGTGGTCAGACCAGGGTTTTGCTCCGGTTAGTATATCATGACCAGCCTTCTTCTAAGACTAAAGATATAATGCTCGATTCTTTACGGGTAGGCCTTCATATGAGAGACCATATAGCCTCTCTTCAAGCCGCAGGATATATACATGCCACGCTGGATTCTCTATTTTGCAGGGCGGACAGTTGTATGGCTTATGTTTACCGGGGCCAAGCCTACAAAACTGGAAACATTTACCTCAATGACGAGCAAAAATCAGTGCTCGATGCTGCCGGTTTCAGAGCAAGAAGCCTTTCCGACAAACAAGTGGACTCGACTACTGTTTATGCCTGGCTCCAGACCCTAGTCAGTCATTACAACAACAATGGCTATCCTTTTGCAGTGGCTGGTATGGATTCTGTCAGGTTTGACGGAGAGTTGCTTCATGCGGGAATATCCGTAGACAAAGGCAAACTTATCA
This sequence comes from Bacteroidota bacterium, assembly GCA_029573365.1. Lineage (GTDB taxonomy): Bacteria > Bacteroidota > Bacteroidia > Chitinophagales > Saprospiraceae > OLB9. The sequence goes on from JAKQGD010000402.1 coordinate 6,566, forward strand.
CTTTTGATACTATAGTGTCAGAAGGTAGACTTTCGATGAGATACTCGTTTTTTTCAAATCTGCTGGACATCAAATCAGGTGAAGTTTACGATCACAGCAAGGTACTCAAAGCAGGACCCAGACTATCAGACCTCCAGTACGCCACCCAGAGATCGGCACCCTTTCTCCGTTTTGTAAACAACAGGGCCACACTGGTTTTAACGCCTGACCCCAGGCCGGCAAGCAGGTTTGATTTTCTCATCGGGGTGCTTCCCCAACAGTCACCGGATGGCACACGAAAATGGAACATAGCGGGAGACATGACCGCTGAGCTCAACAATGTATTTAACTATGGCGAGTACACCTTTTTTCAATTTAAAAGACTCAAGCCCGAAAACCTGGAACTGCTCATAAAATCCAGCATACCTTACATTTTGGGCCTTCCGTTTGGTACCCATCTGGACTTCCGCATTTTTAAAAACGGCGGACAGACCCTCGATCTCCATTTTGACGGAGGTGTTCAGTATCTGTTTGGTGGTTTTAACAACATCAAGGTCTTTGGGAGTGTCAGGTCATCGTCCGTGCTGGAAGTCAATACAGACGCCATTATCACCTCAAAAAAGCTGCCTGCTTTACTCGACTTAAGTTACCGTGGGTTGGGCTTTGAAGTCAATATCAGACAGCTGGACTACAGATTTAATCCCTCACGCGGCTATCAGGCTGACATGAGTTTTTTGGCCGGAAGTAAAAAAATCAATCCAAACAGGCAGATCACAGACATTCCCGGATTTGAAAACAGTTATGATACCCTTTCGGGCAATACTTTGCAATTGTCGGCAGAAATGGTAGCTTCCAGGTTCTGGCCGGTGTCTGGATGGGCGACGATTAGGACCGGGGTCACCGCCGGATTTAGATACAACCAGAAACAACTGCTGGCAAGCGAGTATATACGCACAGGAGGCAACCGTACTATCCGGGGTTTTGACGAAGAAAGCCTCCTTACGGACCTCTACGGGGTGGGTACGATTGAATTCAGGATGCTGTTTGACAGAAATTCGTATATGTCATTGCCATTTGTTGATGCCGGTGTAGTGAGGACATATGATGCTGGATTCGGCGAAATAAAACCTGTTCTTGGCTTAGGTCTGGGCCTAAATTTCGGTACGGGGGCAGGCATTTTTAATCTCTCCATTGCAGCCGGAAAATATGGCGACAATCCACTGGACTTCAGCAAGATGAAAATCCATTTTGGGTACGTCAACCTCTTCTGACCACTTTTTTCATAAAACCCTCATAAGGCTTATACCGTCTCTCAGCGGGAGGACCACCGTTTCGACCCTCGGGTCTGTGTGAACTTTTTTATTGAAGCCATCGATGATAGCGGTTTTTTTATCCATGTCAGGCTCTGTGACCTTGCCACTCCACAACACATTGTCTGCAAGGATAAAGGCCCCGGAATTACATTTTGGGACTACCAGGTCAAAATACTTGGCATAACCTTCCTTGTCAGCATCTATAAACACCAGGTCGAAGCCGTCTTCCAGCTCCGGAATTATGGTTTTTGCATCACCTGCCATGAGACGTATGTGGTCAGCAAATTCTGATTTGGAAATAAGGGCCTCCGCCATGGCTGCATTTTCCGGGTCGTATTCAAGGGTGTATAAAATCCCGTCTTTGGCAAGACCGCGTGCCAGGCAAATGGCAGAATATCCCGTAAATGTACCTATCTCCAGTATTTTTCGGGGAGCTTTCATCATGCTTATCATACTCAGGAAAAGTCCCTGGATATGACCGGAAAGCATTCTTGGCGATAGAGTGTGCAAGTGTGTGGCCCTTTCTATCTCGTTGAGTATGGCCAAAGGGGGGCTGCTGTGGGCCTCACAGTATTCATATAGGGCTTTGTTTATGTCCTGCATACTCTGTTATAATTTGGTTTCGAGCCTTGGTTTTACAATAGGGTACAGTATAACCGCTCCGAGGATGATGGCTGTTCCTGTATAGAACCGCAGGTCGAGTTGCTTGTGCTCGCTCAGGAGCAGGCCTGCCAGTATTATGCCATATACGGGTTCGAGATTGATGATGAGATTCGAATTAAACACCGAAATGGTTCTCAATGCCTGCAGGGACAACACATGGGCGAGGGTAGTACACAACAAAGCCAGGACAAACAGATAGACCCAGTCATCCCACGCCGGTGGCATAAGCTCAAGACCTGTGGTGCTCATCAGTGTGACAGGTATCAAAAGCACAGTAATCATGACCCAGGCACTCGACAGTTCTATAAAGGAAATGGTAAACGGGTCTGCCCCTTTGATGTACATTTTGTTTAATATGGAAAATACTGCTGCAAGCAATGCCGACAACAAACCTACGATGATGCCAGCTGTATATGATGTATCCAGCGTATTGACGATAAAATAAAATGCCGGGACAATGATGCCGCCAAACATCAGGTCCACTTTGCTGAACCTGGTTCTTACTATAACAGGCTCAAGCAACGAAGTGAACAATGAGGTGGTACTCATACATACCAGGCATATCGAGGCATTGGATAGTTTGACAGAGCCATAAAAACATATCCAGTGCAGACCTATCAGCATACCTATGCCGGCGTAGATAAGGATGGTCTTTCTGTCCAGGCTTCTGACTGTGCGAAGAAATCCTGTGAGAAATACCAGGCTTGCAGAGGTGACAAGTACCCTCCACCAAACAATAGACAAGGCCGGCAAATCTATGAGCCCACCTAGGATAGCCGTAAAGCCAAAAAGTATTACCGCAATATGTGCTTTTAAATAAGCTGAGCGGTCCGTACTCACTCTATTCATACATTCATTGTCTGCCAAAGATATAAAAATAACCTCTGCCTGTTCTTCGCTATGTCCACTATCTGTCACCTAAGGCCCCTTATAGGTTGTTTCTTATCAATTGCCGGCTTTAATGGAGATATTTTGATAGTGCGATGTGTCGCAATGTATGTAAATCGATGGACAATTATGGGTAAAACTGTGTCTGAATATGTAATCTGATCTTATGCTGATATTGCATAATCAATAAATATTTGAAAAGTAAAAAACAAAGCCACGGTTATAGCTATTGCATAGTGCTGGTTATTTATTGTTTACAAATTAAAAAAAAATATATATACATAATTTCAAATATATAAATCAGGGATGTCTTAAGTTTGTAGCTAATAAAAATTTACCTATATGACTGAGGTTAAACTTTTTGCAGGTACCATGTCACGACATCTGGCAGAGCGGATCTCTGATTATTACGGTTACCCCCTGGGGGATATAACTGTTAAAAAATTTTCGGATGGCGAGATGCAGATTGTCATTAACGAATCTGTCAGAGGGTCGTACACCTTTTTTATTTCTTCCACATTCGGGTCTTCAGACAATATCATGGAGTTATTGCTGATGATTGACAGTGCCAAAAGGGCCAGTGCAGGATATATCACGGCGGTCATTCCTTACTTTGGATATGCAAGGCAGGACCGCAAGGATAAGCCTCGCGTACCGATTTCTGCTAAGCTGGTAGCCAATCTGCTCCAGGCCTCAGGTGTAAACAGGGTTATGACCATGGATCTGCATGCAGAGCAGATTCAGGGTTTTTTTGATATACCTGTGGATCACCTCAAAAGTGAAGCCATCTTTATACCTTTTCTAGCCAAGCAGGACCTTACAAATGTGACCTTTGCGTCGCCGGATGTTGGAGGAGTAAAAAGGGCCAGAAGTTATGCCCAGTATTTTAAGCGGGACCTTGTCATCTGCGACAAGGAACGTCGTGTGGCCAATGAGGTAGCCAACATTACCGTAATAGGAGATGTCGCCGGCAAGGATGTCATACTGATCGACGACATCATCGATACGGCGGGTACTCTTTGCAAAGCTGCAGACGCCCTTATAGAAAAAGGAGCCAAAAGCGTCAGAGCCATGCTTACCCACGCCGTATTATCAGGGGCCGCATACGAAAACATCAATTCCTCCAGAATAGACGAAATAATAGTCACAGACAGCATTCCCCTGAGTGGCCACTCAGACCGTATCAAGGTGCTTTCATGTGCCAAACTATTTGCCAGAGCCATCCGCAACACCCATGAATACAAATCCATAGCGGCACTCTTTGTCGAAAAGAACATTTAGCCGGGAATCCTTAAGAAAAAAATATGCCGGGAGGTGGTAGGATTGTGCAAAAGTATTATCTTTGCGGCTCTTTAGAACAAACCATAAGATTTATCAGACATGGTATCCTTAGAAATACAGGGAAATAGCAGGAACGAATTCGGAAAGAAAGGTTCCAGAAATGACAGGAACAGCGGCAATGTTCCTGCAGTTATGTACGGAGGCAGCGAGGTGGTGCATTTTACTGTGACACCGGCAGGTGTCAAGCATCTCATTTATTCGCCTGACTTCAAGGTAGCAGACCTCAATATCGATGGCAAACATTACAGAGCTATCCTTAAGCAGGTGCAGTTCCACCCGGTTACAGAAAGATTGCTGCACATCGACTTCCTAAGACTCATCGACAAAACACCGGTAAAGATTGAAGTACCCCTCAGATTTAAGGGTACCTCGCCGGGTGTGAAAGTAGGTGGAAAGCTCATACAGCAGGTCAGGAAGATCAAGATCAAGACCACTCCTGAAAACATAGTTGACGAGCTTAAAGCTGACATATCCGGACTGGATCTGGGTCAGGCTTTGAGGGTACGTGATATCATCATACCCAAAGGCGTAGAAATCCTCAATAACCCTGCTACTCCTGTGGCACTGATCGAAATTCCAAGGGCACTCAAGGCTGCCGCAGCCGCTGAGGCAAAGGCCAAGACAGAAAAGGGGAAAAAGAAATAATTTTTCAACCAAGATATTTAAATAAAAGGCCCGGAAATTCTCCGGGCTTTTTTTTTACTCCGTGGTCGCAGTGCCGCTGTACATGATCTGAGTCATCAACTAACAGGATGATAAATGATATATGTCACTATTCGTTGTAAATGAGTTAGTTAGGTAACAAAGGTTACCCATTGTGGATGGCCGGTCACAATATCTTTGTATCAACAAAACCAAATAAAAATGACGACCACAGTAATAATAGGAGGAAATTTTGCAGGTATGACTGCAGCCCTGGAGTTGAAAAGAAAAGGTAAGAAAGACCACAGGGTAATAATGATAGACAAGAGTCCGCTGTTTTTATTCATCCCTTCATTGATTTGGGTGCCTTTTGGCAGACGTGAAATCAAGGATATTTCATTCCGAAAGGATGACATACTCCAGAAGAAGGGAGTGGAATTTATCCAGGATGAAGCTGTCAAAATCGAGCCTGATAAAAATATGGTGTATTTGGCCAAGGGCGAACCGGTAATATATGACCATCTTGTCATCGCCACAGGACCTAAGGTCAAGTTTGATGTTGCCCCCGGTGTGGAAGAGTTTGCTTATTACATCGGCACCCCCAATGGTGCAATGAAAACCCGCAAGGCACTGGAGGAATTTAAGAAAAATCCGGGCCCCATTGTCATTGGTGCCACTCAAAATGCCGGATGTATGGGAGCCGCTTATGAGTTTCTTTTCAATGTGGAAAAATGGCTCCGCGAACAAGGCATCCGCAAGAAAGTAGAGCTGTACTGGGTGACCCCTGAAGATTATCTGGGCCATTTTGGCATAGACGGTATGCCGATGGGTGAGACCATGCTCAAATCATTTATGAATATGTTCCACATCCATTTCAAAACACAGGTGGGCATAAAAGAGGTCACAAAAGACAAAGTGATGCTTACCGATGGCACTGAGATAGAAAGCAGATTTACCATGCTAATGCCTCCGTTTGTAGGCGTAGACCTCATTACCCATTCTCCTGGACTTCAGGCCACACCTACAGGATACATACCCGTAACTGACGATTACCGACATACAAGTATCCCCAATGTCTGGGCATCAGGCATCGCCGTAGATGTAAAACTGCCGTTCACTCCGGGTAAGGTGCCTTTTGGAAGTCCTAAAACGGGATACCCATCTGACGAAACAGGAAAGATTGTGGCTGAAAATATTATAAGGGTCGCCAAAGGCGAAAATAAGCTAGTCAAAAAAGCCTGGGGAAAAATTCCGGGTCTTTGCATCATGGATGCAGGCAAAAAGGAAGTCCTCATACTTTCTGACCATCTTTTCAAACCCAGAAACTTTGCCATCATGATTCCTAATGTGTTGTATGACTTTGGCAAAGTTCTCTTCGAAAAGTACTTTCTCTGGAAAACCAGAAATGGATATTCTTACTTGCCGTAAGTACCTCAAATTCAGAAGAAGTATAGCTTATGAGCCGGACACCCCGCCACAAACGGGGTGTTTTTTTTATGCCTAAAATGTTGCCTTCATAAATGCCCTGCCTACATTGACAACAGGGGAGATGCCTGTTTTTCTGCCTTCGTAGGCAAATGTAAGATCTATGTTTTTAGCTATCCTCCTCGTGTAATTGATGTTCCACAGGTAATTATTTCCGTTTTTGAGGCTTTCGAGCATGTCATACTCTATGGGCGAGTTAGGCAGTCCGCTAAATCTGATTTTAACAAAGCTCAGGGTAGCATCCAGACTGAATTTTGTGGCTTTTCTGTAGGTATATTCTGTGGCCAGCTCATGGACGGTTGCTACGTCTTTGGTCAAAATCCTTTGTTTCTTGTCCTGGTAGGTATATCTGGCTATCAACCGGGTGTTTTGACTGGGTCTGTAGTTGATTTCGGGCTTGACCCGATATATAAGTATGTCGAGGTTGCGGGTAGGGATGATCTCTGAGGCATATGACTTTACTGACTTTTCCAGGGTGAGGAAGAGGTCCGCCTTGTTGCGTAAACTGACCCTTGTTCGCCAGAAAAAGTCATTGAGTCCGCGGTCCTCGAGGCCACTTACCTGGACTATGCGGCTTTGGTTGTTGCGGTTGCCCAGTTGTGAGTCCCAACCCACATTTCCGCGGTTTAAAAACAGGGTATTGGCCATCGCGGCATTGTAAACAACCAGTGAGCTGTCTGCCAGGCTGAAGTCGAGATATGAGGTCCAGGGCGAAGCAGCAGAGTCCATGTTTTTTTTAGACACTTTGATGTTTGACAGGGTAGAAAAACGGGAAGCGAACCGGTAGAAGCCTGAAAATTTTTGCCCTTCTGCCGGCTTTTTAAATTTAGATGGCTCGATGACCAGGTTTTGGTTTATTTCCGCATTGTTGGTACGGATAAACTCATTGTTGGTAAGTGTCAGTCTGATGTAGCTTGCCAGCGGATTGCTGGGGTCGTACCTGAAATCCTGGATGTTGCTTAGGTTGGGGTTTTCGGTTTCGTTGATGAGGAAGTAGTCACCCCGGCCGGTTTCTACTTTTTGAAACACATATTCTATACGCGGTTCCTGTCCTGAGCTGGTGTTGTAGGATGTGGTAGAGCGGATGCCCTGATTGATGGCCGTCATTATATAGTCGAGCCTGCCGACTACTGTTTTTTTACTTTTGTCATTGGGCAGCAGGTCTTCACTGAGGACGGACAAGTCCCTTGCCGTGACGCTCCACGACAGATCCGAGTTCCTGCCTGCCACCCACTTGCCCGCCACTTCGAATTCTCTGGCCAGGGCTGCATGCTGCAAGACACCGTTTTTGGCAAAATGATCGTTGCGTGTGCTGTAGCCCACAGACATGCTAAAGGCGGTGTTTATCTCACTCGTGACAAAGGCTTTTATATAGTCAAATGCGTAGCTTCCACGCTTCATGGTGTCTGTGGTGATGCCCCTGAGCACATTGGACTCACCGTCATAGATGGCTCCTACTGTCAGTTTGCCGTCTTTGACAAGCTTGTAGCTCACTGTTGCATTGGGACGCAGGAAGGTGGTTGCCTGGTCGTTGTATTGTGATGATGACGAAAGTACATTGGCGGTAAGCCGAGCACTGAGCCTCTTTCCCTGGGCATCAAGGGTGCCCAGATGTCGGGATCCGCTATAAAGCCCTGATTTTACATAGCTGCTGAATTGATAGTCTGCTTTAAAACCTTTCTTGTTGCCCAGGCCCACTCCGGTGGTAAGCAGGTTTTCGTCGGCCCTGGCTGTTATCATGCTCACGTTCCAGTCGCGGGTAAATTCCGGAGGCCTGAACTGATTGAGGGCAATAAAATTTTTATGTAAAAACTCGTGGTTAAGGTGGCCTTCCAGCTTCCATGTCCCGGAGGTGTCCAGGCTGATTGACTTTTTAATCCTGATATTTGTAGCAATGCCTGTATTGTCGCCATTGTCCAAAGGCGAGCGACGGTTTCTGTCGAGATTGCTCAGGGCCACTTCGCTGTACAGGTCGGTATTTTTATCTGGTTTGTATGTCGCATTCCAGGTGATGAGTTGTTTTTGCTCCGGGGGGATGAGCTGTACCACAGGCAGATAGTTACCCTGGTTTTTACCTGCGTAGCGGTACACACGACCGTTTTTATTTTTGGTTTCGTCTATGACGTAGTCGCCCCTGCCTGTGCCCACTTCGCTGAAGACGGCCGTGTACAGAGCACTGTCAGGATTAGTGGTAAACCGCAGGATGACGGAGGCTGGATCCAAAGGGTCAGGCTCCCCCCTGTACAGGATGCGGTTGGACTCTGCGGCCTGCCCAGCACCGAGCAGGCTGATGCCTGACCTCACTGAACGCGTCAGGTCATCGCCACTGGCCTCAAGGATGCTTATGTCAGTAGAGTCCAGTTGCAGGTCACCGGTCACATTTTTACTGTCCTGCTCAGAGTAAAAATACAGGCCTGATTTCCAGTTTTTGCCGCTGTATTCGGTTTGTGTGGCATAGAGTGTTCTGAGATAGTTGATGTCTGTGTATTCAAATTCTATGATAAGGCGGCTGTCTCTGGCGATAACTCTGGTGGGCGAAAAAGCGATTTCGGCACGGTTGTAGTCCATGATGTAGTCATAGTCAAAGCCCCGGGTGAGCAGGATGCCGTTGAAATAGACTTTTTCGGTACCTGCCAGCACGATGATAAACCGCTCACCGAAATTGCCGCTGAGCCTGTAGGGACCCTGATTGCCTTCCCTGGTGGCAATGGTCTGCCTTGCAAACTTGCCCCTCGAAATTGCAAAGCTTCCCTTGGCAAAAGCCTCTCTGTCTTTGCCGGCATTGAAGGTCGAAGCCAGGGTGACACCCTTGAGCTTTTTGAAGTAATTCATGAAGTAACTGTCGGGCTTGCGGAGCTCGTAATCGCCTGCGGTCACCGTAGTGCGGTCCTTGCTCACCTGAATGAAGATCTTGTCAAATTCCTGCAATTGCTGCGTGTTGCCTTGGGCCTGTATGGGCAGGTTTTCGTCGGTGATGGCGGCCACTACCTTGAGTCCGTTACCAAGGTCGCCGGATAGCTGCATATCAAAATTGGAATTGAGCACCAGGCTCTGAGCATTGCCCACAGAAAAACCACGAGAAAAACTGCCTTTATAATCCAGTCCCGATGCGTCCACGATGCCACTTTTTCCAGTGTCAAACCTGTACTCGTAGGCCGAAATGATAGGCCTCTCCTTGTAAGTGAGCTGAGCAGAGTCGATGGTAAACATTCGTTTTTCTATATCAAAACCAAAGGTTCTGTAACTTACGGCCAAGGTGCTGTCCTGCAGTCGGGAGCACAGGCTTTCGCCAAATATGAGAGTGCGGTTGCTGACTTTAAAGTCCGTGATTGTGTCCTTGCCATGGGTAACAATGACCGTCCCCGGTATAAGGGTGTGTGCATCTATGCCGAGGTGACAGGAGGTAAGTCTGAATGACCGGTAACGTATAGGATGGCCTGTATTTTCCTGTCCTGACAACACAGGAAGGAAGCTGATGACAGACAATAAAAACAAAACAATCCTTAAAAACATATGCTAATATACGGTATTTAGACGCAGAAAAGTGTGTTAAAATAAGGAAGCCTAGCTTTTTTTGATGAATAAGTTAAACACTACTTTTTACCTGGTACACTTGAACCTTGCTAAAGATCGTATTAACAAATCAGCAAAGTGTATGATTAAAATAGGTAAAAGATATGTCTATGTTGATTTCGGCCAACAAAACACACATACAAATAACAATCGTAAAAAAACAATCTTTGTCCCGACAGGAAACATCAGCAGGCTACACTAAAAAACAGGCGAATTTTCTTTGATTTTTAAATTTTAAGCATTATTTTTACCATGAAAAGATTTAAGTATTAATGGGCCTGGTATTTATTTTTATGTTTTTACTGTCTAGTTGTACCAAGGACGAAGCTGTGGGGAATTCGATCACAGAAGAACAAACAGAAAACAGGGCTTTAGAAACTGCATTATCAGGTATTGATAACTCCCAGAATATCACAACAGACTGCGGAGAAATGCAAATGGCAAATACAGAAATTTTGGTTTCTGGCCCTAAGGTTAAAACCTCAGCTGTTAATCAAATTAAACTATTACAGTTTTACCAGAAAATGCTGGAATCAAACACATTTTTATGGGACTCAAATTTTCAAAAAATATATGGTGTGCCATTTTTTGACATGGGCTTATATTTTGAAAATTCAAACCATACATTAATAAAATTGCCTGTCTTTGATGACAATAAAAACAAAGTTACCAGTTTTTTTACAGTACTTAAAGTTTCTGATAGAGTGTTTGAATATTCGTTTATTGACAGGAGTTTTCACGAGTTAGCGTTTGCGGCTAATCCTTCTGACCCTATAAATGCAAAAAACCAGACGTTATTCAGACTTTTCGACTATGGTGTTAGCAATGAACAGGTTCCCCCGGATATTACAGGAGGCAATAGTGAGTCACCTGATTGTATTACAGGAACAGGAACAGTTGCCGTATTAATGCAGGTCGATTATAAGGATGCCGGGTGTAATGATTGCCCAGAATCATGCTGTGTTGAGGTAATTGTTGATTATGTATCCTATGGCCTCTGCTATGGTTCAAGTAATAGTAGTGGAAGTAATGGTAGTGGTAGTGGTAGTGGTAGGGGCTATGGTGGAGGGGGTGGATATTATGGAAGTAATGGGACTAGTAACTCTTCGTTTGCAACGATAATATCAATTCATAACTCTAATATGCATTTCTATCCAGATTATGTAAATAGTTTGGCAGAAATAAATATAACGAGCATTGACCAATTGCTTGATTTTTTCGGGCCTGTAGGAAACAGATTTAGTGGTTATTTATTGGCTTCTCATTATTATAACCAGTATATGATAAGCGGCGAATCTGTTTCATTTAAAGATTTGATAGAAGCGGCAAAATTATGGCTATACAACACCACTCCCCCAGTACAAGAGATTGATAATGGTATAGATATTATATATGGCCAGGTAGCATCAACCCCTCCAAACAACTATTTCTTGGCAGGTGGAGTAGAACCATTGGGAAATGTTGAAGATTTAACACATGGGTATTTTGGAAACGATAAGAACATTAGTCAGAAACTTGCACTCAAAGGCGGCACCCTGCTCGATGGTTTTGGCGGCAAGCCTCTCTACAATAGCGTCATCCTTGTGGAAGGTAAAAAAATCATCGCTGTAGGCCATGAAGGAAACTTACAGGTTCCCGACGGCTACCAGGTTGTATCTACCGAAGGCATGACCGTGATGCCGGGTCTATGGGATATGCATGTGCACCT
>JAKQGD010000412.1 GCA_029573365.1 Bacteroidota bacterium
TGCGGTAGGCCTCGTCCCAGTCAGTGATTTCTGTATTGATAAACGACCTTGCCGGAGGGCCGCCGGCGTTGATTACGATGCCATGGAGCTTGCGTCCGTGCACCAATCGGGTTAGGTCTGATATAACGGCATCTGTGGTGATGTCCCCGGGCAGAATGGTCGTCTGGTCAGGATATTTCTTATGGAGATCCTCAAGCCGCTCCTCTCCACGGGCATTGATTATGACCTCAGCTCCCTCTGTGAGCAACTGCTCAGCTATGGCCCTGCCAAAACCACTTGTGGAGCCGGTCACTACAAAACAAGAGTTTCTGAGCTTCAGATCCATGTACTTACATCATGCGTTCGAGGAAATGCAGCAACTCTTTTTCCATGATATTGAAGTCTGCATCGGCATAAAAGAGATCCTTCATGTTTTCCATAATTCTGTCTTTTTCTACCGCAGTAGGATAATAGGTATCTTTGTAGGCAAGGATAGTTTCATAAGCTTTATAATCACTCATCGAATCAAACAAGTCGACCATCTTCTGGTAAGTCTCCATGCCGTCTACTTTTTGTATCATCCGTTTTTCCTCCTCTGCAAATTCCATATCTACATTGGCTACATAGATGAGAAGGAAGGTCAGAAATTCGTTGTATGTCCAGTTCTGGTTTTCCATTGAAATATCAGACATTTAATTTATCAATTTTTGTAAGGTAGCAAGGAGAAGCAATCCATCTTTCATTGGGAAAAATTTCCTTGAGCACGACAGAAAATCTGACTTTTGTCTTTTCTACCCGGAAAGATTCAGACAAATTGCATGGTCCGAATCTCATGCTTGGGTCAGAAGGAACAATCACAAATTTGTCCGCAATCAAAGTAACAGTACCTTCCTGGTCATTTAATATACCCACATCCTTACGGTCAGGCATACAATCGGTCAAAACGGCCTGGACCGTGTGCTCAGGTTTTGTGTTTTTGGAACACCCGAAAAAGAGCAGACCAAAAAACAGAAGAAATATATTAACATTTTTCATAATATAAATTACTTAAGATGTTCATTTAATTTATCAATCGCTCTATCCAGCCCTTCGGGTTTACTGCCACCTGCTGTAGCGTAAAAAGGCTGCCCACCGCCTCCACCGTTGATTTCTTTGGCCAGTTCCCTGACGATGTTGCCTGCATTCCAGCCCCTGGCTTTAGTGAGAGATTCCGAAATGCTCAGGCACAGGGTTGGTTTTCCACCGTCTTCTATACCGAAGAGCACCACTCCATCTCCCATACCGGCGAGAAGGTTTGAGGCCAGAGTTCTGGCATTTTTGACGTCCATATCCTGCAATCTGGCACTGATTACCGGTACCCCAGCCATGTCCTTTTTACCGGCCAGGAGCTGATCTTTAAGTGCTGATGCCTGAATGGTTCTGAGTTTTTCGATCTCTTTATGCAGGGCCTTGTTTTCTTCCTGCAGGTCCGCTACATTTCGCACCACGTTCTGGTTGTTTTTAAAAAACGATCTGATGGCTGCGAGTTCCTCTTCCCTGGCGTGGATGTATTTTTCTGCTTCGTCAGCAGTGATGGCCTCAATACGCCTGACTCCTGCCGCAATGCCGCTTTCTGATGTGATTTTAAAATATCCCAATTGTCCGGTAGCTTTGACATGGCATCCGCCGCAAAGTTCACGTGAAAAACCGGCATCAAAGGTAATCATACGCACGGAGTCACCATATTTTTCGCCAAAGAGCATCATGGCTCCTGCTTTTTTTGCTTCCTCTATGGGAATGGACCTGTTTTCGGCCAGGCTGATATTTGCCCTAATCTTCTGATTAACTATCTTTTCTACTTGCTCAAGTTCTGCATCCGTAATTTTCTGATAATGGGAAACGTCAAACCTCAGGTAGTCTGGCCTTACGAGCGAACCTTTCTGCTGCACGTGGTCTCCGAGCACCTGCCTGAGGGCAGCATGCAGCAAGTGAGTTGCTGAATGGTTATTTTCTGTAAGGCGTCGTTTGATCTCATCGACTTCGCCAAACACCTGCCCATCCGGATGGTCAGGGAGCCTGTCTACTACGTGTATGATCAGGTCGTTTTCTTTGCGGGTATCGAGCACCCTGATGACATCTCCATCTATGATGAGGATGCCGGTATCTCCTATCTGTCCTCCGCCTTCAGGATAAAAAGGTGTTTTGTCCAGCACGAGATGGAATTGTTCCTGGTCTTTCTGTTTGATGACCCTGTATTTGAGTACGCGGCAGTCCTGGACTATGAGATCGTCGTAACCGGTAATTCTGTCCCTGTCTTTTCGGTGACAGTAACCCAGTCGCCGGTTTCCCTTTTGGCATCAGCCCGGGACCTTTCCTTTTGTTGGTTAAGAGCTTTTGTAAAACCCTCTTCATCTACTTTCCATCCCCTTTCTTCGGCGATAAGTCGGGTCAGGTCTACAGGAAAACCATAGGTGTCATACAACTCAAATACGTCGCTGCCGTCAATTACTCCATCTTTGACATGAATGTCTTCGATACGGCGAAGGCCACCTTCCAGTGTCTTGAGAAAGGACTTTTCTTCTTCTCTGATTACTTTTTCGACAAAGTTTTTTTGCAGGTACAGCTCCGGAAAGACAAATTCGAACTGCCTGCCCAGGCTTTCTACCAACTGGCACAAAAGCGGCTGTCTGTAATCGAGGTAAGTATAATAATATCTCACGGCCCTTCTGAGGATACGCCTGATGACATAACCTGCTCCGTTGTTTGAAGGCATTTGTCCGTCGGCAATGGTAAAGGATATGGCCCTGATGTGATCGGCCAGCACCCTGAATGCCACATCTGACCGGGTATCTCCAAAGTTATATTTTTTGCCTGTTATACGCTCTACTTCTGCTATCGTGCCCGTAAATACGTCGGTGTCGTAGTTGCTGTTTTTGCCCTGAATGACTCGGACCAACCTCTCGAAGCCCATACCTGTATCGACGTGCATGGCCGGAAGTTGTTCCAATGAGCCGTCGGCTTTGCGGTTAAACTGGATAAATACGTTGTTCCATATTTCGATGACCTGAGGATGGTCCTTGTTGACTAACAAATGGCCGGGCGTGGCAGCCCTTTCGGCGTCAGGGCGGTTGTCAAAGTGGATTTCACTGCAAGGTCCACACGGCCCTGTATCGCCCATTTCCCAGAAGTTGTCTTTTTTATTGCCAAAAACAATGTGTTCCTGTGGCACCAGCTTTGACCATTCTTTGAGAGCTATCTGCGAGGGAGGGAGATTTTCCTTTGGGTCACCCTCAAAAACCGTTACGTACAGTCTGTCTTTAGGAAGTTTGTACACTGAGGTGAGCAGCTCCCAGCTCCAGGATATGGCTTCAGCCTTGAAGTAGTCGCCTATGCTCCAGTTGCCCAGCATCTCAAACATAGTATGGTGGTACGTGTCTGCCCCCACTTCTTCCAGGTCATTGTGCTTACCGGATACTCTCAGACATTTCTGAGTATCTGCTATTCTGGGATTGTCAGGTTTTCTGTTACCGAGAAAAAAATCCTTAAACTGATTCATACCTGCATTGGTAAACATCAGCGTGGGGTCGTCTTTAATCACAATAGGTGCCGATGCCACAATTTTGTGGTTTTTGCCGGCAAAAAAATCCAGAAATTTCTGTCTTATCTCGTTTGATGTCATGCCCTGGGCCATCTTGTCCTTGTACACTTTGTTTTGAAACCGCAAATATACACATTTGAAATGGACCTCCCTGCCGGAAGGCTACAATTAGCAAAACGTTACCAATAAGTGATTTGGGTTAATGGCACTATTTTCGGTGGACGTGTGTTTCCATTGGCCGAAAGGCCCACCATCAGTAGGCCCTTTTGTCGCTGTTTTGCATGTAGTTTATAAAAGCCCTGTTTACGACCCGCGTGCCACCCGGTGTGGGATAGTTGCCCGAAAAATACCAGTCTCCGTGGTGATTGGGGCAGGCTAGGTGCAGATTCTTTATGGTCTGGTACAACACTTCGACCTCGGGAGTGATGTTTTCAGGGGTTACCAGCCTGGATATCGCTTTGCTGACGTCGTCGTCAGTATACAGGTCATACAGTGGTTTGACGGCATTTGCCATCTGCTCCAAGGGCAGTTTTTCCTGCTCAAGGCACCTCTGGTAGGTCTCATCGAGGAGATGAATCTTTCCATCCTTTTCCAAAAGATCCACCAAAGCCCTGAAAGCTACAAAATCCTTCATCCTGCTCATGTCTATGCCGTAGCAATCTGGGTACCTGATCTGCGGTGCCGATGATACAATGATGATTTTTTTGGGTTTGAGGGTGGAGAGGATGTAAATAATGCTGTCACGGAGAGTGGTGCCCCTTACGATCGAATCATCGATCAACACCAGGGTGTCGACCTCATTTTTAACGATGCCATACGTAACGTCGTACACATGAGAAACCATTTCCCCGCGTATGGTATCGTCAGCGATAAAGGTTCTTAGTTTTTCGTCCTTAACAGCCAGCTTTTCGGCCCTGATGCTCAGAGCAAGGATTTTTTCCAGTGCTTCGCTGTCAGTCGTCCCCTGTTCCTGCAAGTCCCTGATTTTCTGTGCCTTGATCTTGTTTAACTCAACTTCCAGACCTTTCATCATACCGAAAAAAGCGGCCTCAGCGGTATTAGGGATAAAAGAAAATATGGTGTTTTCGATGTCATAGTTGACGGCCTCCAGGATGCGGGGTGCCAGCAACTCGCCGAGTCTTTTCCTCTCCAGGTAGATGTCCCTGTCTGTTCCGCGGCTGAAATATATGCGTTCGAAACTGCATGGTGTGGGTGCCAGCGGCTCCAGGCATTGTTCCTCGGTGAGGTGTCCGTTTTTTTTGATAATGAGGGCGTGTCCGGGTTGCAGCTCACGGACCTGGTGGAATCGAATATTGAGGCTGGTCTGTATGGCGGGTCTTTCTGAGGCTACCACCACTATCTCGTCGTCATGGTAGTAAAAGGCGGGCCTGATACCTGATGGGTCCCTGATGACAAAGGCATCACCGTGGCCTATCATGCCAGCCATGACATACCCTCCGTCAAATTTTCGGGTGGCCCTTTGCAACAGCCTGCGTACGTCAAGGTGCTCGGCTATGAGTCCGTTGATCTCCTGATTGGTGTATCCCTCAGACTTGAACCAGTTAAACAGTCGCTGAACTTCGTCATCGAGGAAGTGGCCTATTTTTTCCAGAACGGTGACAGTGTCCGACTTTTCCTTGGGATATTGGCCGTACGAAAGCAACTCGGCAAACAGCTCGTCCACATTGGTGAGATTAAAATTGCCGGCAAGCACGAGATTGCGGGTGATCCAATTGTTTTGCCGGAGGAAGGGATGCACCGTCTCTATGGTGTTGGCTCCGTGGGTGCCATACCGCAGGTGGCCGAGCAGGAGTTCGCCTGTGTAAGGCTTGTTGTATTTGAGCCAGGTGGCATCGTCCATCTGTGCGGGAGTGACATCCTGGAAGTGGGAAAACACTCCTTCAAACAGATCTCTCAGGTACTGGGGACTGTTGCTGC
>JAKQGD010000413.1 GCA_029573365.1 Bacteroidota bacterium
GGCATGAGCCGTATGTTCCAGTACGAAAAAGCTCAGTCACGACTGGGGGCGACATTGTGGGACAATACCGAACTGTACCACAAAAACTCGCCTCTTTACAACATGCCGCGGGTGGCCACACCGGTGCTGATTATGCACAATGACCACGACGGTGCCGTTCCATGGGAACAAGGCATAGAATACTACATGGCTCTGCGACGACTGGGCAAACAAGCCTGGCTACTCAATTACAATGGAGAGCCGCACTGGCCCGTAAAATGGCAGAACAGACTGGATTTTAACATCAGGATGGAGCAGTTCTTTAACCACTTCCTGAAAGACGGACCCATGCCCGAATGGATGAAGACCGGCAACACACCTCAGCAAAAAGGCATTCTCACTCTGTATGACCGGTGATTTGTCAAAGGGCCGGTATGAATGATAAATTTTCAATATACTTAAAACAATTTGACATATATCAAATTGAAATTATTACTTTTGCGGAAATTTTTTAAAAACATCATATATGGCTCAAAGAAAAACAAGGCCTGCCGGCACTAATGAAGAAGTAGTTGATGTAGTTGAAGTCAAAGGCAGTCAGGTAGACGGTGGCAATTTTTTTGACAAAAATCAGAAAATGATCTCCTATGTCCTTCTCGGACTTGGATTGCTTGCAGCAATATACTTTGCGTACAAATATCTGTACATTGGCCCCAGGGAAAAAGATGCAGCAAATGCGATGTACAAGGCAGAAGACATGTTTGCAAAGGATTCGTTTGCCCTGGCACTTGAAAATCCAGGTGGAGGTTTCGACGGTTTCCTGGGTATAATCGATAACTACAGTGGTACCAAAGCATCTAACCTGGCTAAATACTATGCCGGGATTTGCTATCTGAACATTGGAAAATATCAGGAGGCAGTTGACTACCTCGAAGATTATACTGCTTCAGACGAAGTAACCAGTATCACTAAAACAGGGGCTCTTGGTGACGCACATGCAGAACTCGGAAACAAAGAAAAAGCTCTGGAATTGTATAAAAAAGCATCATCAGCAGCAGACAACGATTTGCTGGCTCCTTATTATATGTTTAAGGTGGCAATGATGTATCAGGCAGAAGGCAAAACAGCGGAAGCGACTGAGCAACTCCAGCAGATAAAAACAAAATATCCTGATTCCGCTGAGGCATCCAGTGCAACAAGTCTGCTGGCCAGAATGGGACAGTAATAACGGATATAAAAAAAACAAAAAAGGCAGGATTTGTGTTAAAATTCTGCCTTTTTTTATTCAATAAACCTCCCTCTTTATGGCTTCAAAGGATAAAAATCTTTCCATCCCGACGACAAACTTAAAATCCATTGACAAGGCAAAAATAGCAGTGGTCACCTCCTCCTGGAACGATGATATCACTGGACCTCTTCGGGACGCCTGCGTAGCTGAACTTAAAAAATACGGCTGTACTGACCTGATTTCTGTCAGTGTGCCGGGTGCCTTCGAATTACCGGTGGCAGCAAAGATGCTGCTGGCCAATCACAGGTTGGATGCCGTTATTTGCTTGGGTTGTGTCATCAAAGGCGAAACCAAACATGACGAATACATCAGCAATGCTGTAGCTCAGGGGCTTATGACTCTGGGGGTCATGTCAGGAAAACCTGTCATCTTTGGAGTGCTTACTCCAAACAACCACGAGCAGGCACTTGACCGGGCAGGAGGCAAGCATGGCAACAAAGGTACCGAAGCGGCACATACCGCTATTGCCATGATCCATCTTGGATCGGAAATAAAACTTGCAGAAAAACAGAAAATTGGCTTTGGCCAATGATATAATACCACAATTAAACAAACATGAGGCTTCATACAATAGAAACCGGAAAATTTAAGCTCGATGGCGGAGCTATGTTCGGAGTAGTCCCAAAAAGGATGTGGAACAAACTCAATCCCGCAGATGACGAAAACCTCTGTACATGGCAGATGAGATGTTTGCTCGTGGAGGACGGTGACAGGAAAATCCTCATAGATACCGGCGTGGGCAATAAACAGGATGACAAGTTCAGGAAGCACTTTTACCCGCATGACGACAAGTCTTTTGAAGAATCGTTGGGGGCCGTCGGCCTTACGACCGAAGATATCACCGACGTACTGCTTACCCATTTTCATTTCGACCATGTCGGTGGCTCGCTGAGTTATGATTCAAAAGGTGATATTGTCCCGGTTTTCCCTAATGCAGTTTACTGGACCAATGAACTTCACTACAACTGGGCCTTTACACCCAATGCCCGCGAAGCTGCTTCCTTTCTCAAAGAAAATTTTGTTCCTCTGCGTGAGCAGGGTTTACTAAAATTTATGGATGTACAGGAAGGAGTCCGGTTTTCTGACCACATAACATTGGGCTTCGTATATGGCCATACCGAGGCGATGATGATACCTTATATCAACCTGCCTTCCGGCAATACGCTGGTGTATTGTGCTGACCTTTTCCCTTCACATCATCACATACCTTTGCCCTATGTCATGGCGTACGATGTCAGGCCCCTGGACAGTCTCAAAGAAAGACAAACCCTCCACGAAAGAGCTTCAGATGGCAAACATTTCTTGTTTTTTGAGCACGACCCCACTGTAGCTTGCGGAAATATAATAAAATCCGACACTGGCAAGGTCGTCTTTGGAAGGGAGTTTAGCTTGAATGAAATTGTTTAAAATTATACCCGGAAGTGAGGAAAATCAATTGTCTCCTCTTCTCTTGACGGTAAACACCCGGCTTACATTAAATCCAAAATGAATCCCTCCGTTTGACCATGAATTGGTTGTCTCCGTAATAAATCCTTTTTCAATCATAGAGGTGCTGTTAGTAAAATGAAGTTGGAACACATGCCCACCGGTTTCAATGTCAAATCCTGCTGAAAGAGAGTTGTTGATTCCATCTGCCACCTGATTGGGTAGCAAATAGATGTACTCAGCATTGAGGGCAATCCTTTTTGACAATTTGATGCGACCCGCCGCACCCAGAGCATAAACATCATTTTTTTCGGCATTGGTTTTGACCAGGTTTCTGTGCACCATGGTCGGGCTGAGTTGTAACGTAAAAGACTCGCTGAACTTCCTGCCTATGATCAGCTGTGTTGTATAATACAGGCGGCTTGAAAAATGGTTGTCCCGGTCAGGATTTTCCCACTTCAGTGTTTGGATCGCTGAGGTGAGCAATAAGGCTGCTGTTATAGGCATGTTTCTTTTACCCGTGCTCTGACGTAAAAATTTATACTTGACAAAACCGTCATAAGCTTTTTGAAAACTGCTTCTTCCTACTCCTACGGTCAGTCTGTCAGTCACCCCATAATCAAGCCCAAGCCTGATACTGGCATTGTCCAGACCAAACAGTTCGTAAAAACCTCCATTGAGTGTCCCAAATCTGTGGCTGATTTTGAAGTCCAGCACACCCCCTGCAGTATTTTCCAGAGAGTGCAGATTGATAACTCGGTTTGTCTTAAAGCTTGCAGTTGTATAGTCTGTGGTTTCTTCTTCGCCCAGTAAACCCAGAAGGTCATCCTGGGCATAAAGATGTATACTTGAAACCAAGAGGAGGAAAACCGGTAAAATAAGGCTTTTCATATAAGGATACTTTTATTGTTTCAACATTTCGAGGGCTGAAGTAATCTTTATTTTGACCGTCTTGGCTATCTGATCTTTGACCAGTGACGGTATATTGATTTTATAATCTGCCAGGACTACATTAAACTCCGCTGTTGCCTCTACTTTGCCATTGTTGACCACTATCTGACCATCGGTCATGACCTTCTTGGTGACACCATGCATAGTGAGGTCACCCGACACCTTGACAGCATATTTGCCGTTTTTAGTGAGGTCTATGGTTTCAAAATTTTCTATGGCTCCCTTGAAAGTGGCCTTCGGATATTTATTGCTTTCCATATAATTTTCATTGAAATGCTCCTGCATGAGGGCCTTTTCAAACTGGAATCCCTTGACCAGGGCTGCCGCTTCAAGCTTACCAGTTTCGCTGTCATAAACTATACTTGCTGACTTATTGTGAGCGTCAAACTTTTCAAGCTTGGTTTCCGAATAAAACGAAATGTGACCTGTCTTTGTAAAATACTTCTGGCCACTGACCGCAGTCAATACAAAGGTCATCATTACAATCGATAAAATGCTCTGCTTCATTGCTTAAAATTTGTTGTATGTGAAAAAACTTTTACCGGCCCTCCTCCTTTGGGCCATTACCTAAGACGAGAAACCATGCCGGTCTGTTATCCACTTTGCATTAATGTTAAGTTAAAAAAAGGCTCATTGACCTGTTGCCACAACCGAGCACCTGGATAAAACAATGTCATCAAGCTTGCCAGTACAGTACCCCTTCACTCTGACCTTGTCACCTTGCTTGAGCGTTTTGGTTACTTCCTGCGACTCAAATTCACAAATGATCGCAGCCATGGGATTTCCGGAATCCATTGTCAAGCTAGAACCCTTTTCCGGTGCATTGACGCTTGTAATGATGCCCTCCACCTCCACAAGCTTGTCGAGATATTTTGCGTTGGCGGCATTTTCGTCGGATTCGTAAGCACTAAGAAGTTCCTGAGGACTCATAACCACATCAGCCTTGGCCGTTGCCGTGTCAGTATGTTTTTTATTATACATCTTGTAGCCCGCAAATCCTGCAACCGCAGCCACAAGCACAAAAACAATCCATTTTTTCATTTACATTATTTTTTGATTGGTCAATTGTCCGGACTTCCTGCCTGTACCCAGGCTTTGATCTTCCTTATTTTGCATTCATCAAGTTTGGATGCATCTTTTGGCATTGCCGAAAACCCGGAAGCATGTGTGACACTGCCTACCAGAGAGCCATTTTCAGCACTGGCCTTTAATGCTGCATGACCCTCCAGATTAAGGCCACCACCTATACTAGACCCATTAAAATGACAATTGAGACAGCTGGTAGCCATGATGGGTACAATATCTAATGAATAACTGATATTGGATGTATCACACGACACCGGAGGATACAGGTCCTCTTCAGAATCATAGTAACAACCCGCCAATGCCAGGAATAGAAGAACTACAGCTACTTTTGAATACATTTTATAATAATATTTAATACAAAGATAAAGTGCCAATTTGTTTCTGGCATAATTTTTTGACCCACGATTTAAAAGTAAATCTTTATTATTAGACATTTGTTGCAACAAATGTACTTTTTTTAGTGGTTATTTTTTGAGTCGCCCGACCAGGATCACCAAATATGTCACTAAAACAATCACAGTTTCGATATATAAAATTTATTTTGTTCTGCTTTTTACACTAATTCCATTTTGACGTAACTTGGCTGCTGGAATCAAGCCAGATTAGCTCAGTCGGTAGAGCGGCTGTTTCGTAATCAGCAGGTCGCGGGTTCGAGTCCCGTGTCTGGCTCTATCAGCAATCATTTATGTGCGTAGCGATACA
>JAKQGD010000449.1 GCA_029573365.1 Bacteroidota bacterium
CAACAAACATTTTTTGCTGGTCGGCCAAAACGGTTCTGACGGGCATGTTACCAAAAATTTTGATCAGTTAAACTATAAAATTCGTACCTATAATAATCCAAAGGGTTTAAAGACAATTAACATGCCAATTTTTGACTCCAGGTTTTTAACTACATATAAAATAAATAAGAAAAAGATTAAAAACGGAATTCAAATGATTGCCATAAAATCATTTATAAATTACAAATAAATATAATGTATTTTGGTTGATTTTTTAACCCTCCCTGGTCAAAACGATGTGTGGATTATAATTTATACTAAAGAAAGCAAAGCTATCCGTTGGACCAAAATTGTGTGATTCTATTTACAATCAGGAGTGGGAATCCCGGCTGTAGACAGGATTGTTGCGGAGACTTCTGTATTTCTCCAGCAGCCGCATGGCGTTTATACCATGGTCGTAGTAGTTTTCGACAAAAGACCTGGCTGCTGCACCAATGGCTTTTTTATCTGCTTTGCCGGTGACCACATCGGTTATGCGGTCCACAAACTGCTGAGGAGAGTCTGCTTCTAACAGGTGGATGTTATTTTCTGCGTGTATTCCTTCCTTGCCCATGGCAGTAGTAATCACAACCTTGCCCAGGGCCATGCCTTCAAGTATCTTGACTCTCATACCGCTGCCCGAAAACAAGGGTACAATCATAATGCCGTGCTTGTCCACAAATTCGATACCGTCAGCCACTTCGCCATGGACAATGACATTGGGCACAACCAGATTCTTGAGAGTATCAGGAGTGTTGCGGCCAGCAATATGGAATTTTAGGTCAGGGTGTCTAAGATGTACCTGTGGCCACACCTTTTCCAAAAACCACATGAGTCCCTCCATATTGGGGATCCAGTCCAGAGCACCGATAAAACAAATGTCGCTCGAAGGAATTACTGCATTGATCTTGGTATAGTTTTTCATATCCAGACCTATTGGCGAAGCCATAGCTCCGTTTTTATAGCCCAGGTTTTTAAACTTTTTAAGGTCTCTCTCTGACACTGCGACCAGGTAATCATACTTGTTTAGATGCTCCAGCTCGTACTTTTTAAGCTTACGGGTCAGATATTTGAGATACCATTTTTTAGGAAGAAAACTGGTATTTGATGATATCCTCTCCCATATCTCAAACTCCACATTATGAGCCCGCATCGTGATGATGGCATTGGAATGCTGCTTGATGACATCCACATAGGGTGCAAGGTAAAGAGTCTCCAGCTGCACTACGTCATAGTGGTTGTTTTGGAGCAGTTCTATCAGCTTGTGGCGAAAATCAGGGCAAACAAACCTGCTTACATGGTAAGAGTCACTGCTAAACAGGTTTTTAAATGCATCGATGGCCCTGATGCTGTTGTCCAGTGCGGTGACGTGTATTTCCGAGTAATGATTGAATTCGGCAGGCAGGGTGTTGAGATCCATGTAATGCTTGGATGTGTTCATGCTGAGCAGGGATATTTCACATCCCAGATTATGCAGGGCATTGCTCAGATATGTTACGGCTATTGATTCCCCATCCTTTAACGGATATGGAAACTTTTTGCACAACTGGAGGATCTTCATAAAAACTCTAAGGTATCGGTTCTTATCTAATCGGTCGACAAAGGTAAATATTAATCCAAAATAATACAGTAAACCACTTATTATTTTTGACCACAGCAGGATTATACTCCTCCGTCTTCCGGTTCTGATTTATAAATTCTAAAGTAAAACTCCAGTCAATTATAAATTATTGCTCAGTATATTAACATTTTGTTAAAAAATTAATATATAATAAATTTAAATGTTTATGTTGCTGTTTATGAAGCAATTTTTCAAAATTGAATCATTATTTATTTCTTATTGTTGACTATGTCGCTCAAGGCTTCCTTAATGGAGGCAAACCTAAACACAAAGCCTCCGGCTGTGAGCCTTTCGGGCACGACCCTGTTTGAATTTAAAAGCACATCCGCCATTTCTCCTAAAGCCAGCCTCAACACCACAGCAGGCACCTGTACTAAAAGTCCGAAACTGCCCTTGGTCCGTTTTATAGCCGCCACCACATCGCGGCACGTTTTCTTTTCCGGTGCCACCACGTTGTACACACCTGAAGCCCTGTCGTTGTCAATGCACCAAAGGACAGCCCTGCATAGATCATCGATATGGACCCAGGGGTAATACTGACGTCCATGACCAAAATAGGCAAAAACTCTGAGCATGCCGGTCATTAGTAGCTTAGGCAGGGCCCCTCCGCCCAGGCTGAGGACTATACCGATACGCAGCATGCACAAACGTTTAAAACTTACGCCTGTGTTGGCAGAGGCTTCTTCCCATTGCTGGCATGATTCTGACAAAAATCCGACACCTGCTGCAGAGGATTCCGTCAGAACCTCCCCACCCCTGTCACCGTAGTAGCCTACTGCTGAGGCTGCAATATAAAGCTCAGGACAACAACCTCTGGAATCGAGCCAGGCTTTGATGGTTCGTGCACTGTCTACCCTGCTGGAGATGATACTTTGTTTTCGTTTTGCGGACCATCGACCGTCCGCTATACCCTCACCGGCCAGGTTGATGACGATATCAGGATCAGGCATGTCGCCTTCGATGACAAGGTCAGAAGGTCTCCATTTTATAAAATGGTCGGTTGGCACTCCATCAAATAGTCTGCGGCCCAGCACAAACACTTCAAACCGGTGCGGGTCGAGCATCGTGATGAGTCTCCTTCCTACAAGCCCTGAAGCTCCCGCTATGATTACCTTTTTTCTCGTATCCGGCATACTGGCTGATATGTTAGTCAAAAAATATGCTGGTTAACACCCGGTTTCGTTTGAGGTTCAATTATAGCTGGCAAAAAAGCCCACACATTTGCTTTTGTTTCAATAATGTTAACGCTTCCAAACATATCAGGAAAATGCATATTTTTGCCAATGGCAGCACCTGTACACGACACATACCGGATGGCTAAAACCTTTTAATAATTTGAGCAATGCACACACCCCGTTTTTTAATGCTGATATATCTTGTCGTACTTATGGTACTGGCATCATGCAAAACCGATCCAAAAAGCGAAGATAATACCATACATATCCGTCTAAAAAAAGACCCTGAGAGAATCCAACCCCTCATATTCCCAAATCCTGTAGCCAGAGAAGTTTACCAATACATCTATCTGCCGCTGGCTGATTTTGACCCTGACAATCTCCAACTGACCCCACTGATGATTACAGGGATTCCACAGGAAGTGGCCATAGATACAGGCAAATATAAGGGAGGCATATCTTTTGACATCAGTATCAGTGACAAAGCAAAGTGGGACAATGGTTCTCCTGTCACTGCTGCAGACTATGTTTTTACTATGAAAGCCATAAATCTGCCCCTGTCCAATGCCTCAAAATACAGGGATATAGTCCAAAACATTACTGAAATTGTTACCTATCCTGATGACCCGCTCAGATTTAAAGTGATTTTTGCCATTGACTACATAAACGCACTCGAAGCCGCCGTCAATACGGAAATTTATCCCAGATATTTTTTTGACAGCCTGGGTATCCTGGATTCATATGCTTACAATCAGTTTACATCCCAAAACGAAGACAAATTCAGGCAGGACAGTTCCATAGTCCGTTTTGCCAGAGCCTTCAATGGTGTGGAGTTTTCGTCTTCAAAAATCAGTGGTGCCGGTCCTTACAGGTTTGTTTCCTGGCAACCCGACCAGACAATAGTGCTGGAAAAAAAGAAAGATTACTGGGCAAAAGAGAGCAATACACCCTCACTTATGCAGGGTCCGGAAAAGATCATCTTCCACATCCTACCTGATGAAGTGACAGCTGTGGCACAGCTAAAAGCCGGCAATATTGATGTGATCAACGAAATTTCGGCTGATAATTACCTGGCTTTGTCAGAAGACCCTGCTCAGAAGGAAAAATTCAGTTTTTTCCACCCTTCCCTTATTAAAAACTATTATATCAATATCAACAACAAGGATAAGATACTCAGAGACCCCAAGGTCAGAAAGGCACTTGCCCATCTTACGGACGTAGACAATATCCTCAAAAACACTGAAAACGGCATGGGCCAAAGGACCTCAGGTCCAATACATCCACTTAAAAAGACGTACAACCCCAATGTGCCCTTGGTAATGTACGACCCTCAAAAAGCCACAACACTGCTCGCAGAAGCAGGATGGAAAGACAGTGATGGCGATGGGGTTCTGGACAAGGCCATCGACGGCAAAAAAACTCCGCTCGAGCTGGAGATACTTATTTCAGGCCAGGAGCTGGGCAAAAAACTATCACTCACGCTACAGGAAAATGCATCGAA
>JAKQGD010000459.1 GCA_029573365.1 Bacteroidota bacterium
GCTGGCACCGGCCGCCAGAGCTTTTGTAATGTCGCCAGTATACCTGATGCCGCCGTCACCGATGATGGGTATGCCGGTGCCCTTCAGGCCCACGGCTGCATGCATGATGGCATAAAGCTGAGGAACACCCACACCTGCTACTATCCTGGTGGTGCATATGCTTCCCGGACCTACACCTACCTTGACGGCATTGACACCGGCGTCGGCCAGGGCCTTTGCCCCTTCGGCTGTGGCCACATTTCCTCCTACTATCTGCAGGTATTTATACCTGTTTCTGATGTCTGCCACAGCATCCAGCACACCTCTCGAATGGCCATGGGCAGTATCTATACATATGACATCGACCCCTACGCTTACGAGGGCTTCTACCCTGTCATATAGGTCCCTGCTTACACCTACTGCTGCACCTGCCAGTAAGCGGCCGTGGCCGTCCTTGGCTGAGTTGGGATAGTTTTCCAGCTTCATGATGTCCTTATAAGTGATGAGACCTATTAGAAGGCCATCATCGTCTACGACGGGCAACTTTTCTATCTTGTATTTCTGGAGTATTTGTTTGGCCTGCTGCAGGGTGGTTCCGTTGGGAGCCGTGATGAGCCTGTCGCTGGTCATAATCTCTGTGACGGGTCTCTCGCCGTTGGTTTCAAACCTGAGGTCCCTGTTGGTCAGAATACCCACGAGCTTGCGGCTTTTGTTGATGACAGGAATGCCCCCTATTTTGTTGACATTCATGAGGTGGAGTGCATCCCTGACCAGGGCGTCTTCGGTGAGGGTGACAGGGTCCATGATCATGCCACTTTCTGACCTTTTGACGGTTCTGACCTGATTGGCCTGGGCTTCAATGCTCATGTTTTTATGAATGATTCCTATTCCTCCCTCTCGGGCCATGGCTATGGCCAGTTTAAATTCGGTCACAGTATCCATGGCAGCTGAGACTATGGGAGCGTTGATACGCAAATCCGTCGTCAGTTGTGTAGAGATGTCCACCTCACGGGGCAGCACTTCAGAATAAGAGGGAATCAACAGCACTTCGTCAAATGTGAGTGCCTCTTCGATGGCGGGCGGGGTATTCTTGTTTTCCATGTGCAAAATTAAAAAATTATTGGCTTAGAGCCAAAACACATACCACACTTTTTATGCGACATGGTTGCCGGCTTGTTGTTTATAGAGGTTTTTGGGGTGTTATATGGAGGTTGGTAATGAATAAATCCCTATCCTTGTGCCTTTAAAAAAGGTCTAGAGATGCTGACAATACACTCTGATGAATATTTTATGGAACAGGCCCTCAAGGAAGCCGCCAAGGCCGAGATGGCTGGCGAAGTGCCCATAGGTGCCGTCATTGTCTGCAAAAAACAAATCATCGCCCGTGCTTACAATCAGACAGAAACGCTCAACGATGTGACGGCTCATGCCGAAATTCTGGCCATTACCTCAGCCTCAGCCTTTTTGGGAGGCAAATACCTCAAGGATTGTACCCTGTATGTAACCTTGGAGCCTTGTGTTATGTGTGCCGGAGCCTTGTACTGGGCGAGGCTGGACAGGGTGGTGTATGGTGCCGCTGACGAAAAAAGAGGTTTTATGAGATATGGAAAGGAACTGCTTCATCCTACCACCAAGCTGGAATATGGCATCATGCATGACGAATGTTCTTCCATGATAACCCGGTTTTTTAAGGAAAAGCGGTAACGCCATTCCGCGAAAGGGGTAAAAACATTTTCAGCAACCGTACAATCTTTGTCCGAAAGAGGCTTATCCATTCCCCGAAAGGGGCAAAAACATTTTCACCAACCGTACAATCTTTGCCCGAAAGAGGCTAATCCATTCCCCGAAAGGGGCCCTAAGGGACAGAATCTTATCAGCTGGCCAAGTCTGACTCTCACCGGCTTTCTTATTGAAAAGTTAATCAGCATGTTAAAGTCTCTTAAGCCGGTTAACCTTTATGCCTGCCGGACATTCTATGGATTAGGAACGGTATGATTTATTTTTTTAACCTAAATAATGAACAATGAAATATGCCCTTGTTTTTATCGCAGCGGTCCTGATGGCATCTTGTTCGCCGTCAAAAAGGTATTACACCAGCGAAATAGACCGCAAGGCCGCCTGGACTGGCGAAGAGCTTAAAAAAATCCAGTTTTTTATTTCCGGCGACATCGTACTATGGAGGGATGTGTCGGGTTCGGAAGCTTCGATTACCAAAGGAAAGATCCGTATGGTCAATGGCCGCAAGGTAGAGGAGATAGTTATCAAAAAAGGGACGCCCGGCATGTATCTTTTTTCGCCCGAAAAGGACCATTATGCCATAGGCTTTGATGCTGCTGATGACAATAAATACCTTGTTTTTGGACCCGCCAGACAGGTAAACGGCAGGTATGTGCTTCTGGCAAAGGAATGGGGGAGAAATGGAGGTAAGGTCACTTATGGGGACAAGGTATATCAAACGGGCTCTGAAAGTGCCTATGCTTTCCTGCTTGTAGACATGGATCACAGGTCAAAAACCAAGGTCACGTCAGAGACTGCAACAGGACGCAAAGTTCAGTGAGAGCATGTATCAGGCCTTGCCTTTGAGGAAGGGGACAAAGCTGTATTTGCCAAACTTTTCCTTTTTAAGTGTGCCGTCTTCGTTTTTGGTGATTCTGAGCATATCCTGCACATTGCCACCTCCAAAAGGCACAACCATGATACCGCCCGGTTTGAGCTGGTCAATCAGGGTCTGAGGTATCTCTGATGCTGCGGCTGTAAGCAGGATTTTGTCAAAGGGTGCAAAACGCGGGGCTCCCAGATAACCGTCGCCATAGAGGGTGCGTATGTGTCCGTAACCGAGTTTTTCGAGCAGTTTTTCGGTCTTATCAAACAATGTTTTTTGCCTCTCTATGGTATATACCTTAGACCCAAGGTAGGCAAGTACACATGCCTGAAAGCCCGACCCGGTGCCTATTTCCAGCACTTTCTCACCTTTTTTAACATCCAGTAATGTCGTCTGGATGGCTACCGTGTAAGGCTGGGATATAGTCTGGTCTGCATCGATGGGGAAAGCAACATCTTTATAAGCCCACTCAGCAAATGTCTTGTCCAGAAAAAAATGACGGGGTATATCCATAAAAGCTGAGAGAATTTTTTCGTCACTGATGCCTTTGTTACGGAGTTCCCTGACCAGCTGTTGCCGGAGACCTTTATGGATGTGTGTATCTATCAAGATGTTAAATTGTGAACGGCAAATGTATTAAATAAATTTTATATATTTAAAAATAAATTGATGTCTGTGCCATTTGGGCTGACGTAGCGTCAAGAAAATAAAACAGCGGTGGCTTTTTTACTTTTTTCAGTTACTGGAATAAATTAAAACCCAATCGGCTCGATCGATAAAATGTGAGGAGTGTGGTATTTATAGCCCCTGACTTTAATT
>JAKQGD010000081.1 GCA_029573365.1 Bacteroidota bacterium
CATCCTGGCCCACATTGGTCTCACCCCAGGCAATATGTTCGTTAAAGCCGATCATGATGCCCGGAAAACCGGGAAACGAAACACCATAGGCATTGAACTCCGGAGTGTGGATGTGCAACTCAAACCAAATGGAAGGCAGGCCGAGCGACAGATGCGGATCGTTGCAGAGTATGGGTTTTCCGTCTGCGGTTTTGGAGCCGTGTACTGCCCAGTTGTTGCTGCCTATGCTTCTGTTGCGGTTTTCGAAATAGGCATTGAGGATGGGCTCACCGTATAATGCAGAGAGGTCCTGCGGTTTCCCGTTAAGGGTATCAAACCGATAAGGCAGTTCTGTAGGGATGACGGGATTTTCTACCTCTTCGTGCTCAGGGTACAGCAGGTCAAAGTCTTCCTTGCCGAGGCTGTATAATAAATTGGTGTTTTCGATGTCGTCATTTCTCCCGGCAAGTGTTTGTGACATCTGCTTGAAGATAAGGGCCGATTTGAGGGCGTCCCACTCATTGGGTTTGATGCCAAAAAGCTTGAATTCCAGCGGGTAATCGTCGCTGCTCAGTGACCTTATGTAGGCATTGACGCCATCTACATACCTGAACGCTGCATTGTAATCCTTATGTTTTTCCCAGCCTCTGACTGCATTTTCGGCGGCAAACTTCATGCCCCGCCTCCTTTTTGACAAGTCTACTTCCAGGGTGCGTGGCCCCATAAATTCCGACAATTCGCCAGCAGCAACACTGGCGAGGAATTGCATCTGGAATAGTCGATTCTGAGCTTCGACGTATCCCTGTGCAAACAGTGCGTCTTCCATATTGTCGGCAAAGATATGCGGCACCCTGCGGTCGTCATAGATGATCTCCACCTTGCGTTTGAGGGCATAATCGCTCAGGGTGATGTTGTTTTTTTCGCCTCTGGTATCAGAACTCCACGCCCCGCCAAAAGGGTTGAGGAACTTTCCGAAAGGTGGCAACGGGTCCTTGGTAAGGTGGATGTTTCCATTGAGAAAAAGGATCAGTCCAAGGCTGAAGATCATGGTTATAAAATACAGAATTTTTGCCATATGCTGACAATTGGTATGTTTCAAACCATAATGTTAGGAATAATTATTCTAAACTGCCAATAATAACTTTATATTTTATTGCAGATGCCTTCGGGTGCCTGATGGACAGTCTGCTGACTGCAAGGATAAATTTCATTAGATTTGCAGAAAAATATCTTTGACAATGTCAGGAATGAGGAGACTTTTTGCCGATCATGTGGCACAAACCAGTGAGAGTCCGCAGGGACTGGAAGTAAGTCATGCCTCAGGTGTTTTTATTTATGGCAGCGATGGCAAGCGGTATTTTGATCTTGATTCAGGATATTCGGTCAGTTCGTTGGGCCACTGTCATCCGGAAGTGGTGGCGGCCATCATAGAGCAGGCCGGCAGATTTATGCATACCTCTGTGTATGGCGAACATATACAGGCACCCCAGGTAGAGTATGCCTCTCTGCTTACTTCCCGCCTGGCTGAAAACCTCGATTGTGTTTATTTTGTAAACAGTGGCTCTGAGGCTGTTGAAGCAGCCATAAAATTGGCACGAAAACATACAAAAAGACCTGGAATCGTATCCTGTACCCGTGCCTATCACGGATCTACGACCGGTGCCGAAAGCCTGCGTAGCGACGACTCGTTTACCCGGCATTATGTTCCTCTGATACCTGGAGTGACCCACATGGATTTTAACGATGACAGCCAGCTAAGCGTCATCACCCGTGACACGGCTTGTGTCATCATGGAGCCGGTGCAGGCTGAAGCAGGGGTGGTAGTACCACAAAACGATTACCTCCATAAAGTCAGGGAGAGATGTAACCAGACAGGTGCAATGCTGGTATTTGATGAGATACAGACAGGTTTTGGGCGGACAGGAAGTCTTTTTGCCCATCAGAAATATGACGTCACACCAGATATCCTTCTTATTTCCAAGGCCATGGGTGGAGGTATGCCCACGGGAGCTTTGGTTGCTTCAAAGCAGATATTATCGTCTTTTGCCCGTCAACCGGCACTGGGTCACATAACCACCTTTGGGGGACACCCCGTATGTGTGGCAGCAGCACTTGCTGCTCTAAAAGTATTGCTTAGGGAGGCTTATATCCAAGAGGCAAACGACAAGGAAGTCCTGATACATACTTTACTCGTACATCCGCTGATTAGAGAAGTACGGTCATCAGGCCTGCTGATGGCTGTGGAGCTTACGTCCTCCTCCTATCTTTTGCCTGCCATTAAAGCCATGGA
>JAKQGD010000468.1 GCA_029573365.1 Bacteroidota bacterium
AGACCGGATGGGCCATTATGCGGCAACATCGGCAACAACACCTTCAGTAATGCACCTAGTACAGCACCAAACAACAGCAGCAGCGATACAGACTTTGGCGAGTTTGTTAAGTTCTGTTGTGCAGACATACCTGATGGCGAGGCTTATGGTATCGTACAGGTAGAGATGAGAGTATGGGATGATGGTAACAAGGACGGCATCATCGGAAACGATGGTGACAACTGGAACCTGACATGGGCCAATGTAAGAGTAGACTGTAAGATACCACCGGTAATTACATGTCCACCGGATGCAACGATCTATTGTGACTGGGCTATACCGAGCAACCCACAGAGTGGCTCACCGGGATCAGACATAGGAGAGAGCAAGACGAAGCTTGTAGATCCTGCTGATTTTGTTAAGACAGGCATACCTACAGCATATGGAGTATGCGTGAAGCCAGTAATCAGATATTGGGACAGAGAGTTCTTCAACCAGTGTGACCTTGGTTACATCATGAGGACCTTTGTTATCAAGGAGAAAGGATACACGAGGACTTGTGTACAGAGGATCGACGTACTGCAGAGCCTGACAGCGGCACCGTGGGTATTTATCCCGAGCTCACTGAGCACCACACCGATACCAACGACATGTGACGGACCTACAGAAGCAAACATCAAGTCCAATGCACCTAAGTACACAGCCGGTCCATGTGATGTAATCGGAGTGAGCACCAAGCAGTGGCAGTTTGACTTTGAAGATGGCGTATGCAGGAAGTGGAAGGTAGAGTACAAGTATGTCAACTGGTGTACAGGAGAAGAGAGAGGACCATACTACAAGTACTTCATCTACGAAGACACGAAGGCACCTGAATTTACAAGCTGCAGAGACACTATGTATGCAGTAGATGCCAACTGTGAGGCGATGGTCATGCTTGAGAAGACAGCAGTTGACACAAGCGGATGTATCACCACCGGCTGGTTGAAGTGGGAAGTATACGTAGACCTTTGGGCTGACGGTACGAATGACTATCTGTTCTCCAGCTTCCACAGCGGACCTGACGGAGCAGTACAGATCATCGGAGGAGATGAAGTAAAAGTATACAAAGCCAATCCAACAAGCAGTGGCGGCAAGCTTAAGATCACGATCCCTGAAAAGATTGTAGGTAAGATGAGCAACCACAAGGTAAGCTGGAAAGTGACTGACGGATGTCACAACTTCACTACATGTCACGAAGGCTTTATGGTAACAGACAAGAAGGCACCTACGCCTGTATGCGTACCGTTGAGCACAGCGTTGATGCAGGATCCTGATGGCAGCGGACCACTTCTGCCAATGGTAGAGCTTTGGGCCATTGACTTCATGGTGAAGGCATATGACAACTGTACAGACGAAGACGACCTGTTGTATACCTTTGACGACTGGGCACCACAGATCGAGTTGAAGCTTGACGCCAATGGCAACCCAATGAGTGTGGATCATCCTCACTTCTTTGGAGCCAACGGAGGAGTAGCTTCAGCCGTGAATCCAAACACATCAGCGTATGCCTCAGCGAGGGCACAGTACCTTGCGGGTAATCTTCAGTTGTGGATACCTGCCAACAGGAGCAGTGCCAAAGTATGGGTAGCTACAGATGTAGCACCAGGCGAATACAAGGAAGTGGATGTACACGTAACCGTATGGGACAAGAAGCTCAACCACGATTACTGCTGGACAAGCCTTAAACTTCTCAACAGCAACGAGCCGGGAGCAGGCACAGTGAGCGGCAGGGTGAAAACAGAAAACGGGCAGGGTGTCAAAGATGTGGCCATCACGGCTACAGCCAGCCAGCCTGAATACCCCAGAACAGTAATGACAGATCAGTCCGGCCAATATGAGATGCAGGTATCGGTACCTGTAGACCTCAGTGCTAAGAGGGATGGCGACGACCTCAATGGAGTATCTACCCTCGACCTGGTAATGATACAGAGGCATATTCTGGGCATACAGCCACTGACCAGTCCGTATAAGCTGATAGCTGCCGATGCCAACAATGACGGCAAAGTGACAGCTTCTGACCTTACGGAGATAAGGAAGCTGGTGCTTGGACTGACAGCCGGCTATCCTAACAACGAAAGCTGGAGGTTCCCCATAGAAGCACAGACCATGGACGCAGAAAATCCGTTCCCATTTGTGGAGCATATGGATGCCATGCCTGTACTTCCCGGCCAGAACCTCAACTTTGTCGCTGTCAAGATCGGAGATGTAAACGGCAACGTAACCACAGGCATACAGGGATCAGTAGCTGAGGCCAGAAACAACAACACCCTGACCTTTGCTGTAGATGAAAAATCCGTGGCAATGTTTGAGACCGTCAGCATCCCTGTCATGGCCTCAAACTTCAAAGATGTCATGGGCTTCCAGTACACGATGAACCTCAACGGAGCAAGCCTTGTAGAAGTTTTGGCAGGCAAGCTTGAGATGAATGCAGCAAACACAGGTGACCTTGGCAATGGAGTAGTAACCATGTCATATGCATCAAATGAGTCAGTATCAGCAACAGCCAACGAAGTACTGTTTACAGTGGTTGTAAAGGCCGCCAGAAACATGAACGTAAGCGAAATGTTGTCGCTCAACTCAGAAGTAACCCCTGCAGAATCATACAACAGCGACCTTGCAGTAGGTAAGGTAGGACTGGAAGTAAGGACAGCACCAGTAGCTGGTATCGAACTGTTCCAGAACGAGCCTAACCCATTCAAGGGCCAGACGACTGTAAGCTTCATGATGCCTGAGGCGGCCAAGGCTAAGCTGAGCATCTATGATGTGACAGGCAAGCTTGTGACAGTAAGGAACATCGATGCAGCCAAGGGCATGAACAGTGAAGTATTCACCAGAGAGCAGCTTGGAACATCAGGTGTAATGTACTACACACTTACGAGCGGAGAGTTCTCTGCGACTAAGAAGATGATTGTCGTAGAGTAGATTTTTTTGAAATCTATCTTTTAAAAGCCATTGGAATATTCTAGTGGCTTTTGTTTTTTATATCTTTGGACAATAAAATATAAAATTGTTATGAAATCCGGTACACCTACCTGGGCTGTTATTGTAGCCATATTTATGATGCTGATTGGAGGCTGTGGAATCAAAAACGACATTCAAAGCATCAACATCCGTACATTGCTTTCAAAGAAAGACGAGATTTTCGAAAAGTCCCGTGTTGAAATTGAGAAAAATATCAAATCTGACACTGTTGACAATACCACTGTTGTGGCAGACAGTCTGGGGTCAGAGGTGGATTCACTGGCAGAAAAAGAAATCAGAAATGCAGAAAAAAGCATTGACTCGTTTAAAAAAATGATGGACATACCTGAGCCCCTTATAAATCAGATCATTATGCTGGGCTATATAGGTTTGTTTTTTTCCATATTATTGGTGCTGGCTGGCTTGTTTTTGATACTTAAAAAATCGTGGTCAATAAAATTTGCCTACGCTGCACTAATTTTAACGATGTTGTTTTCCATTGCCAAATGGGTGATGTTGTCTGGCGAAGGCTCTACTTTGATTACTTTAAGCACAGGACTCTCAGCGGCATTTACGCTGGTATTGTGCACCGTTTTGCTCATTGTAACATTTTCCAGCGACAAGAGTTATCTGGAAGACGAGATGCCAGAAATCTGATGTAACATGAATATGTACGATACCATCAGGGAAATGGCTCCGCGTTATGCCGACCCGTCCAGGTCTGAAGCCATGAAAGCCTATATGAAAGGACAGTTTGAATATTATGGCATCAGCAGCCCCAGCCGTAAAAAGCTGATGACAGAGTTGCGGGCACAGTGGAAACCTGTGCTGAATGATGACCTGTGGAAGCTGACGGATATGCTTTGGACTGATCCGCACAGGGAGATGCAGTATGTTGCATTGGAGATTCTGGGCCCTTTGGCTAAAAAAATGGACTGCACCCACATGGCGACACTAGAACATTTGATACTTACAAAATCATGGTGGGATACGGTAGACGGAATGGTTCCCGATCTTGTCGGTGCTGTATTCAAAAAAGACAAAGCATGCAGAGACAAGTACGTGTACAAATGGATGGAACATGAAAACATATGGCTCAAACGGGCATCCATCATCTTCCAGCTAAGATATGGCAAAGACACCGATTTCGATCTGATGTGTGAGGCAATCCTGAAAAATGATACATCGAGGGAATTTTTCGTAAGAAAGGCTCAGGGCTGGGCTCTCAGACAATATTCAAAATTCGAACCCACCAAAGTAAGTCAGTTTATTGAAGCCAATCCACAGCTAAGTGGCCTCACCAAAAAGGAAGCATTGCGGAGAATTTGATAAATACCTTTACAACCCTGATTTATCCAAATCCTCCAGACATTCTCTCAGAGCGGCATGCCAGTGGCTTGTTTCCAGGTCAAAAGCGGCCCTGATTTTTCGCTTGCTCATGACACTCCAGTGAGGCCGTACGGCTGGAGTAGGGTAGGCTGTCGTGGGTATGGGCAATACCTTGCAGTCAAGGCCCTCAAGATTCATAATCTCTTTTGCCAGGTCATACCAGCTGATGATGCCTTCCGGCGAATAGTTGTAAGTATCGTTAAAAAGAGGCATCTTGTCTGGATTTGTTTCTGTCTGTATGAGGATATCCATAACGGCTGATGCCAGATGAAGCGTATAGGTGGGTGTGCCAAACTGGTCACTGACTACATTAAGCTGTTCTTTTTCGCGGCCCAGACGCAGCATCGTCTTCACAAAATTGTGTCCAAAAGAGGATACTACCCACGATGTCCTCAGGATGAGTGCCTGTACTCCGGACTCGCGGATCAACTTTTCGCCTTCCAGTTTTGACTGTGCGTAAACACCTTGTGGCCTCGTAGGTGATGATTCTGTCAGTGGAAACCCGTCATAGCTGTGATATACATAATCTGACGAAAAATGTACAAGTCTGGCATCCGCTTTTTTCACGGCTTTGCTGATGTGCTGACATGCCTTTGCATTGGTTGCAAAACAAGCATCTCTGTCGGTCTCAGCCTTGTCTACAGCCGTATAGGCGGCACAATTGATGACATAATCCGGTGCAAATTCATGAATGGCTGCTGACACGCTATTTTCATCCATGATGTCGGTGACATCCCTACCATCAAACCGAAAATGACAGTATTCATAACTCGGGGCGAGCCGTGCAAATTCCCTGCCCAGTTGGCCATTGGCCCCTAAAACGAGGATTCTGTGCTTGTTCAGTGTTTCAGACTCCATGCTATACAAAAGGTATGTGACCGCTGAACAGTGGTTGTGCAAGGTCCTTGCCGGAAACTATATGCTCAGCGGCTGGCAGAATCCAGTCAATTTCCAGAG
This sequence comes from Bacteroidota bacterium, assembly GCA_029573365.1. Lineage (GTDB taxonomy): Bacteria > Bacteroidota > Bacteroidia > Chitinophagales > Saprospiraceae > OLB9. The sequence goes on from JAKQGD010000468.1 coordinate 5,326, forward strand.
ATGGATCGTCGTATTTGACACCGCCTTCTGCGTCGGGTCTGTAGTAATTGTCGCATTTGTATGCAAAGACAGCTTCGTCAGAAAGCACTACATAACCATGAGCAAAGCCATGTGGAACGAAGAGTTGCTTTTTGGATATATCATTGAGAACGAGAGACAAATGTTTCCCATAGGTGGCAGAGCCCGGTCTGATATCTACGATGACATCGAGCACTTCTCCGCTGACACACCGCACCAGTTTTGATTGTGCATAGGGCGGCAGCTGATAATGGAGTCCACGCAATACACCCTTTGTGGAACTGGCCTCGTTGTCCTGCACAAAAGACATCCCGCTAAGTTCTGCTGGCAGTCCACTCTGGTTGTAGGTTTCTACAAAATACCCTCTTTGGTCACGCCATACTTTGGGCTCAAATACCCATACACCTTCAAAATTGGTCTTGGTCCAGGCCATGTTTCGATATTATTTTTCTCTAAAATACACACTTACAGAAACACCCGTGAGACGGAAGTTTTTCCGCAGCTGATTTTCTATAAAATTGCGGTAACTCTCTCTAACGTGGTCTGGATAATTGCAGTAAAATACAAACGCTGGATAATGCACCGGCAACTGTGCCACATACTTGATCTTGATTTGTTTGCCCCTATGTGAGGGAGGAGGATTTTTTTCAATGATGTCGAGCATGAGATCATTGAGCACCGACGTTTTTATCTTTTGTCTGCGGTTTTCAAAGACTTCCAGAGCTGCCTCCACCGCCTGGAAAATTCTTTGTTTTTCGGTCACTGAAGTAAAAAGAATTTGTACATCGTTAAACGGGGCCATTTTTTCTTTGAGCCTGTTTTCAAAATCCCTGGCTGTGTTGGTTTCCTTTTTCATCAGATCCCATTTGTTGACGAGGATGACCACACCTTTTTTACGTTTTTGTATCAGTGCCAGGATGCTCATGTCCTGTGATTCCAGGCCCACAGTGGCGTCAAGCATAAGAAGGCATACATCTGCTTCTTCTATGGCCTTTATGGCCCTGAGTACGGAGTAAAACTCCAGGTCTTCGTGCACCCTTGATTTCTTACGTATACCTGCGGTGTCGATGAGGTAAAACTGTTTTCCAAACTTATTATACAGCGTATAGATGGCATCCCTGGTTGTGCCGGGGATATCGGTTACAATATTTCGCTCCTCGCCCATGAGGGCATTGGTCAGTGATGATTTTCCTACATTGGGCTGTCCTACTATGGCTATTCTGGGTATATCGGCTATCAGCCCGGCATCATCGTTATTGTTTTCCGGGAGGACTTCTGCTACCAGGTCCAGGAGCTCACCTGATCCGCTGCCAGACATG
>JAKQGD010000478.1 GCA_029573365.1 Bacteroidota bacterium
GATGCCTGTTGCTACTGAAAAAGAAACAGGCAGATGCAGGCCTCCACCCGGCCCCAGTGTGAGTGGAATGAGCATCATGAAATACAGCACCCCGCTGTAAGGACAAAAGGCCATGGCAAACACAATGCCCAACAGGAAAGATGACCAAAAGCTGGTTCCTGCTTTGCGTTGCATACGCCCTGTCAAACCAGAGAATCCCGGAAAACGCAGAGGGATAAGATCCAGCATCAGGAGACCTAAAACTATCAGTAGCGGACCAAGAACTTTCTCTCCATAGCGCTGAAAAATACCGGCAATGTTAACATCATCCAATCCGATGAGGAAGATGGCAGCTAAACCGACATAGGTCACTGTTCTGCCGAGGGTATAGATCATGCCATGCAAAAATACCCGCCTCCGGCTTGACATATCCCGGCTTATAAAGCCGATGGCGGTGATGTTCGTGGCCAGAGGACAGGGGCTGATGGCCGTCATTAAACCCAATATGAAAGCAGTCCATAGGGGCGCTGAACTATTTTCCATCCAGCCTACCAAAATCTCTTGCATAGCTTAGATTTTTCCGATGGCTTTCTGCAACTCCTGCTTTAGTTTGGCAGGTGTTGTTGTGGCGTACAGGAATGCTTTGTCTGTCAGATCATAAGACTTGCCATCCTTTACCACCAGCAGCGACTGTCCGTTGGCACCCACACTGCCCGCAACACGCTTTCCTTCTGCTTCTTCCAGGTTCAGGCTGGCAAAAGTGATCTTACCGGATTTCATCAAATCGGGATATAATTCCTGCAGGGCTTTTTGTGCCTGGGCTTCCACTTCATTGCAGGTATGACACCTTCTCGTGTAGTGGAAATAGTAAACGGCAACCGGATTAGCGGCTTTCATTTGTGCCTTTGAGTCCTGTGCGCTCTGAGCCTGTGCATCCGTTTGCAGCGGTAGAAAGGCCATGGCTATCATCCCAACTAAAATGCTAAGTGTTTTCATCCTTATCGAAATTATTGATTTCATATACGTTTCATTTTAATGATTATAAAAAGAGATGCCCTTTGTTTCGTTAAATCGCTGAAGGCATTGGTGCTGGTTTTCCATGAATTGCGGCTTCATTGTTAATTCGCCTCATTCGCAAATCTACGAACAATTCTTTATAATGGTACGCTGTTCGTCAGCAAGGTAAGGTGTAACTATCTGCTGCGAAGTCTGTCCTTCCTTCTTTTATACTCCTTTCATTTGTCCTGGAATAGCAGTGTATCAAAGGGCTTCATCCACCTTGGCTTTAAGCGCTGCTTCGAATCGCTCTTTGTTTCGGCTTGTTGAATATACCTGCACGATATCTGAAACATCCGTCACACGCTCTTTTTTGCCTTTTGTCTTCACGATGACTACTGTCTGGGACTTGGCTTTATACTTTTCGATGAGTTCCTGGTTAGCAGGATCGGCCAAAGGAATTACCCGGAAGGCTATGTTTTCTTTGGCAAAGTGCTTGGCGAGCACTCCTTCCACATCTGTTTGAATAGCACTGCAGGCACGGGCTTTACAGCATGCTAGATTGGCCTTGAAATAAAGGACCTCAACGCCATTTTTTCTGGCTTGGGCAAAAGAAGACATTGAGATAGCTAGTAGCATAACCCATGAAATCAACATCGTTTTTTTCATAACATAAAGCAGTTAAATGGTTAAACAAATGAAAAAGGACGGATCATATTCTACGTTTTTTACCATGCATTATGGAGAAATAGTCAGTTTAAAACAAACCACCATAAATCATGCCTGAAATAGTAGCCATCACAATAACCAGCCCGACATAAACAGTCGTTTTTTGTGTCCCAAGGACGCCATGGATGACCAGCA
>JAKQGD010000522.1 GCA_029573365.1 Bacteroidota bacterium
GGGTGAGGGATATGCGTGATGGCTCGGATCAGATATACAATTATGGAACCTTTGATTTTGAGACACCGGGATTTGCCCTGAAATTTATGCGTGGCAAGTTACCCTATATGGTTAGTGTTGCTGATTTCGGCATGTTTATGAGGGAGTATAATTATTTTAAAAGATCGGTATCAGAGCAGGTAATTAATTTGAGCAGAGAAGAAAAAGTCAGGGTTGTGGAATATCTCAGCCATAATATACAACCTGAAAACAGGATGTACAAGTATGATTTTTTTATGGATAATTGTGCCACCAGGCTGAGAGACATCATCGAAAAAAACACAGGCGGTGTGGCTTGGAACGAAACAAAAGCTTCCGGAAAAACATTCAGACAAATCATCAAAGAATATCAAAAAAATCTGCCATGGACCGACTTTGGCATAGACCTGATCATCGGCTCACCTGCTGACCGTCCTGCGACTCTCCGTGAAGAAGCGTTTATTCCTGATTACCTGGCCCAAAATATTCATAACGCACGTCTTGCAAAAAACACAACCGAGCGACTCGAATTTTACAGGAAGGATATAGTCACCTTCCCCGGACACGCACCAAAAATATATTTTTTTCTGACCCCTTTGTTCTTTTTTATGGTCCTGCTGGTAGCCGAAGCGTATTTCCTTTGGCGAAAGCCGAAAACCAAATGGCTTAAGTATTATGACACGATCTGGGTCTGGCTGATTTGTATGGCAAGTCTTCTTATGGCTTTTATGTGGTTTGGCACCGACCATCTTCCCACAAAATACAACTGGAATCTGCTGTGGGCAAATATCCTGATTCCCGTCTGGTGGTGGACCGGGAGCAGAAAAAACATTCTTTTTTGGATCGTCGGTATTTGTCTGGCATTATCTGTGATCAATGTATTGCCCGGATTAAATTTTCTGCCGCAATATTTTAATCCCATCATAGCCGTAATCTGCGTTATCCTTATGCTGAAAGTATGGCGTAAAATGACCGATACACAGGAATCAAAGCCACGTACCTGATTTATACATTTTTGGATTTTGACAGCAAAGCCCTCCATGTTATAAACATGCTGGCTCCCATCATAATACCTCCCAGAAAAAATGCAGCACCGGGAAAGTAAAAAGGGGCCTTGTCGGTGGTAAAAAAGTAAAAAACATGGGTCATCACGAGCGGTCCAAAGATGGTCGACAAGCTCATAAGGCTGGTAAGCCCTCCCTGCAGTTCGCCTTGTTGGTTAGGGGCCACGTGCCCGGCCATGTACGACTGGAGGTTTGGCATGGCAATGCCTCCAAAACAATAGGGGATTAAAAAAACATACATCATCCATGTCTGCGATGCCACTGAAAACAAAAACATACCTATAGTGTACAGTCCAAAGCCTGTCACAATGCTCCTCTCCAGCCCCAGAAAATATGCCGACTTCTGTGCCAGAAAGGCCTGTACAAAGGCGACAATCAACCCCACCAGCCCCAGCGAATATCCTACCATGGCTTCGCTCCATCCAAAGCGGTACATGGTAAAATAGTTCCAGGTACTTTGTACAGCGTGAGCTCCCAGCGACAGGAAGATAAAGGCCAGCAAAAGACTCCTGATTTCACTATACTTTGATAACTGCATCAGTGAGCCCAGGGGATTGGCTCTTTTGAAGTCAAAACTGCGTCTGTTTTCCGGTAACAGGGATTCCGGCAGGATAAAATATCCATAAAGAAAATTGGCAAAGCTGAGCCCTGCAGCTGTATAAAAGGGGACCTTGGTACCAAACGTAGCCAGAGCTCCGCCTAGCATCGGGCCAAAAATAAATCCTAATCCAAATGCAGCACCCACCATGCCAAAATTTTTAGAACGTGTCTCAGAAGTGCTGATATCGGCAATGTAAGCTGAGGCTGTCGTAAAGCTCGCCCCTGTGATGCCTGCAATAATCCTTCCAATCAGGAACCACCAGTAATCCGGAGCAAAAGCCAGGATAAGGTAGTCTATTCCAAAACCAAGCAGAGAAATAAGGAGTACAGGCCGCCGTCCATATCTGTCACTAAGGTTGCCTATCACCGGCGAAAAGACAAACTGAGCCACTGCAAAAGCAAACAGAAGGTATCCTCCATAGGTACTCGTTTCGTTGATGTCTATATGCAGCATACCCGACAACAGTTTGGGCATGACCGGGATGATGATGCCGAAGCCGATGACGTCTATCAGCAGGGTTATAAAAATAAAACCTATGGCTGCCTGGCCTTTTTGCATGGAAAATGGGTTGGACTTACAAAGGTATAATTGCCGTTCGGATATTGTATATAATTGAACTGATCCTACCGTGAATTATATTTAATTTTATCAAATAATTATTTTGATGAATCAATGGCCATTGCAAATGACAAATAAACATTAATTTTACATGTTAAATAATAAAATAATATGACAAACAAGCAGATCGCTGCTGCTTTTGACATGCTGGCAAAACTGCTGGAACTGCATGACGACAATCCTTTTAAAATCAGGTCTTACGCCAATGCTTACCTTACTCTACGCAAATATGAGGGCGATCTGACCGGCCTGGATAAGGAGCAGTTGTCATCCATAAAAGGTATAGGCGAAGCCATATCGGACAAGATCTTAGAGCTAAGGACCACTGGCGAGATAAAAACCCTGAAAAAGTATCAGGATAAAACTCCGCCTGGTGTTCAGGATATGCTCAGAATAAAGGGTCTGGGCCCCAAAAAAGTAAAGCAGATATGGATGGAATTAGGCATAGAATCTCCTGGTGAGCTGCTTTATGCATGTAACGAGAACAGGGTGTCTTCGCTTAGGGGGTTTGGCGAAAAGGTACAAGCTGAGATTGCCGAAAAAACAGAGTACTTCCTCATGTCAAAGGGCAAGACGTTATACCATGCCGCCCATGGACCGGCAGAATTACTTTTGCAAAAAATAAAGATGCTGTACCCGCAGTTTAGACATACGTTGTGTGGCGATGTGAGGCGGCTGATGCCTGAATTGCACGGAATAGATCTACTAACGGATATGGAGCCCGAAAAAATAGAGTTCGAAAAGTTGGAAATAGAAAGCTCCGAAGAAGGCTTGCATTACAGCGGAATGCCTGTATTTATCCACCATGCCTCGGGTGATGATTACGGCAAGGAGTTATTTGTGAGATCTTGCAGTGAAACATTTCTGGCAGCTTTCCCGGCAGAGGCATTGGCCGGAGGTGACGAAGAAGTCATTTTTGCAAGGGCGGGTGTACATTTTATTCCACCGGAATTCCGTGAGGCTCCGACTGCCATAGACTTATACAGAGGTCAGGATTACAGGCTGATAGAAGTTACAGACATTTGTGGCATTGTGCACAACCACACAACCTACAGCGATGGGCTGCACACCCTGGAAGAGATGTCGGAATACGTAAGGAAGTCAGGATTTGCTTATTTTCTGGTATCAGATCACAGCAAGTCAGCAGGCTATGCGGGTGGTCTCAAAGAAGACCGTGTACAGGAACAGTGGCTTGAAATCGAAGGCCTAAACCGTGGCTATGGAGACGATTTTGTTGTATTTAAAGGTATAGAAAGTGACATCCTGGCAGATGGCTCGCTTGATTACGAAGATGACATACTGCAGGGCTTCGATGCTGTAATTGCTTCAGTTCATTCTATACTTAACATGGATGAAGGACGTGCAACGACACGTCTTATACGGGCCATCGAAAATCCTTATACCCGCATCCTGGGACATCCTACAGGCAGGCTGCTGCTGTCAAGGCCTGGATATCCGATCGACTATAAAAAGGTGATAGACGCCTGTGCTGCAAACCAAGTGGTCATGGAGCTTAACGCCAATCCTCAACGCCTGGATATAGACTGGACTTGGGTGCCATACTGTATGGAAAAGGGAGTTAAAATCTCCATCAATCCCGATGCTCACAGCAGGGAGGCAATCCATTACATCAAATATGGTGTGGCTGCTGCCCGTAAGGGTGGACTCACCCGAGAGATGTGTCTCAATACCTTGAGCAGGGAAGATTTTACACATTGGCTGAAAAGCAAATAATTCTTGAGCCCAGTGAAATGGGCAATGGCCAAAAAGAGGTCGTGTAACTGCCGGATTTATGGATTTGTAAAAGGCCTGAACCAAACAGGCAGTGTACCATTGTTAAACCTTGTTTTATTCTGTTAATTACTTGTTAATCGGGTTGTAACCCAAATCTATATTATAGGTTTTTAGCATTTAACCTTCTAATTTTGTGTAGTCATAATCATTTAATCATTTTACAAACTTAAAGAAATCAATAATGAAGAAGTTTAATTTGTTCGCTTTGTTTACTTTGGTTCTTGCACTGGCTTTCACATCCTGCAAGGAGAAGACCGCAGATGCCGCTGCTACAGATGCTACTGCAGTTGTAGATTCTGCTGCCATGGCAAATGCTGCTACTGCTACCACTGATCCCAATGCTGCTACTGCTGCCCAGCCTGGGGAGGCTGTTGCCGCAACACCGGTTCCAACAGGTCCTACCACTACCATTAAGTTTGACGAAGACACTTATGACTGGGGAAAGGTAATGGACGGCGAAAAAGTAACTCACGTGTTCAAATTCAAGAATACCGGTAAAGAGCCTTTAATCATCAGCAATGCAAAGGGCAGCTGCGGATGTACTGTACCTGAGTGGCCAAAGGATGCCATTGCTCCAGGAAAGTCTGGTGAAATCAAAGTTGTTTTTGATTCTAAGGGCAAAGGTGCTGTAGGTGGCAAGGAAGACTCCAAGAGAGTTACCATCACTGCCAACACTGATCCTGTTGACTCATACCTCACCATCAAGGGTAAGATCGACAAGAAGGAAGAAGCTGCCGGCAAGTAATTTCTGAACAAGAACAATTGATATAAAAAGGCTGTTTTTCCATTGAGAACAGCCTTTTTTATTTGTTAAAATCCATAAACGTCGCGGTGAAGAATTATCTGAGCCTGATAAAATTCAGCCATACCATCTTTGCCATGCCTTTTGCCCTGACAGGATTTGTGACAGCGGTATATAGTCATGAAAATTTCGGATTTCAGGGAAATACTCTTGTCAAGGTTATCCTTTGTATGGTTTTTGCCCGCAGTGCGGCAATGGCTTTTAACCGATGGTTGGACAGAGACATAGATGCAAAAAATCCGAGAACCATCATCCGCGAGATACCTGCAGGCATTATTTCCGCTAATTCCGCACTTATTTTTGTCGTGATCAATTGTATTTTGTTTGTGGCGACAACGTGGTTTATCAATCCTTTGTGTTTTTATCTGAGTCCTGTCGCCCTCCTGGTCATTCTGGGGTATTCTTTTACCAAACGTTTTACGGCATTGTGTCACCTTGTCCTGGGTCTCGGCCTGGGTCTGGCACCGGTAGGAGCTCACCTGGCAGTCACCGGACATTTTTCGCTTCCACCGGTTATATTGGGCCTGGCAGTGCTGACGTGGGTGGCAGGATTTGACATCATCTATGCACTGCAGGATGATGAGTTTGATAAGTCTCACAAACTTTACTCTGTACCTGCGGCTGTCGGCCGCAGCAAGGCTATGCGTATATCAGAAATTCTGCATGTATTTTCTGCTTGTTTTGTTATTTTGTCAGTGTATCTGTACAATCAAATCCTCGACCTGGGTTGGCTTTCAGGACTCGCTATTGTTATCTTTCTAGGGATGCTGCTGTATCAGCACTTGATCATCAGACCTGACGACCTTAAAAAAGTAAACATCGCTTTTTTTACCACCAATGGTTTTGCCAGCCTGATCTTTGGAATTTTGGTGGTCATGGATGTCCTGATCTGACCGGGGAGGCACTTTATTTGTTAAAGTAGCTGACCAGATTTGCTACGGCCATGGCTCTGTGGCTTATGGAGTTTTTAACATCCCGCGGCAACTCAGCAAAAGTCATCTTGTAACCTTCAGGTATAAAGACAGGATCGTACCCAAAGCCACCATCTCCCGCTATATGGTCTGAGATGTGACCGTTGACAATGCCTTCAAACAATCGTGACCCGTTTGCACCAACCATGGCTATAACCGTCCTGAACCTGGCTCTGCGGTCTGTACTTCCTTTAAGAGCCGATAACAATTTTTCCATGTTTTTAACTGGGTCCCTGTCATTGCCTGCATACCTTGCCGTATATACACCGGGGGCCATGTCGAGAGCAAAAACCTCTAATCCGGTATCTTCGCCCAGGGAGACCTCATGGAGGTGGTCAAATAGAGTATTGGCTTTGATAAGTGCATTTTCTTCCAGCGTAGCACCGTTTTCGTCGATCTCATGACGGTATCCTATGTCTTCGAGGCCCAGCACGTTGTATGCGGGCAACAGGTCCCTGAGTTCGCCCAGTTTGTGAGGGCTGGAAGTGGCGAATATAAGTTTTTGCATGCGTGGAAAGGGGATTATTTGATGTCAAAGAGGTTTTTGAGTGCCTCCCAGAGCTGCTTTTTTTTATCCTGTGAAGACTCCAGCACCGTCAGTGCATCACAAAAAAGAGCTCTACGCTGATCCAGCGGGCAGATGTGATATGGCTTATAACAGATATTGAGGCTTACTCTGGCCGGGTCGGAGCCAAATACAATAATAATTCTGTAATCGAGCTGGAGCATTGCCGGATTTATGATTTGACCTTCTTCCAAATTGATAAGCATGACTTCACTTTCAAGGCTGAGGTTGACGGCCGACATCATTTTTTTTAGAAGATTTTCCTGAGGGGCTCCATACTCTTTAGCATTGACAATGCAAAGAATGGAAGAGGTGTCGGGCCCTGAGATGCTGACATTGTCTGCATGGATTTCGGGTATGATAAAGACGCTTTGGGTGTTGTCAGTGCTCAAAATTAAATTTCTAAATTAGTAATTTTGTAAAATTATGTTTGAAAACAATAAAATTTATACCATTAAATTAAAATATTATAAAACAAATCTTACCTTTGTAGAGTTATTGCGGTAGGTTTTGAAGGCGACCGGAAGCCTTTGCTATTTGAATTTGAGGTAAAGATATGAATTGGCGGGGCCGGTTGTACATTTGACCTGATAATTTCTAAAACACTAACCGGATGAAATACCAATTTAAAGTAACACAGACCCAAAACTCCACACTCTCTGCAGTGGATTTTGACAATTTGCCTTTTGGCAAGACCTTTTCTGACCATATGTTTGTGGCCGATTACATCGGAGGGCAATGGACCAATCTGGAGATCCGACCTGTGGCCCCATTGCCTACACATCCCGGCAACATGGCCTGGCATTACGGACAGGAGATCTTCGAAGGCATGAAAGCCACTAGAGACGCTGAGGGGACACCTTTGCTCTACAGGCCGGAAAGACATGCCAAAAGGATGAATTATTCAGCCCGACGCATGTGTATGCCGGAAATACCAGAAGATTTGTTTTTGCAGGCCATACATACTCTTGTACACATGGAGAGGGCATGGATACCACCTCAGGCTGGTTCGGCTCTGTATATCAGGCCGTTTATGTATGCCACAGATGAGACTATAGGAGTCAAAGCTTCTGACACGTACAGATTTATTATTTTTGTGATGCCTGTAGGACCATATTACAGTCAGCCTGTCAAGCTATGGGCTCAGGATACTTACGTGCGGGCTGTGGTAGGTGGTGTGGGAGATGCCAAGACTGCCGGAAATTATGCTGCTTCTCTGTTACCTGCTGCCATGGCCAGAAAGCAGGGATTTGATCAGGTCATGTGGTTGGATGGTGTACATAAAAAGTACATCCAGGAAATTGGTACGATGAATATCTTTTTTGTTATCGGTGATGAAATTGTCACTCCAAATCTTGATGGTGCCATCCTGGATGGAATAACCAGGGAGTGTGTGATTACATTGCTCAAAGACTGGGGACTGAAAGTTAGCGAGAGGCCTATAACCATCGATGAGATCGTGCAAGCCCACAAAGAAGGTAGGCTCGTGGAATCATTTGGTACAGGCACAGCAGCGGTCATAGCTCCGGTAGCAAGGATAGGGTATAAAGACTACATTATGGACCTGGACCAAAACATAGATAAAATATCTACCAAGGTATACAATACGATCAATGGTATCAGAAACAGGACGATAACCGACAAGTTTGGGTGGATCGTACCCGCTCAGCCCTAACGATACCTGGATTAAATAAAGCACAAAAAACAAAAGGCGGCCTCCATTACTGGAAGCCGCCTTTTTCATTTGGCGAAAGCAGACCGGCTGCTTATTCGAATATAAGTTTCTTGGTAAGTGTGCCCTTGTCAAACTGCATTTTTACGAGGTACATACCGTTGTGGAGGTTGTCCCTTCTGAGTACAAATGAAGTGGTATTGGCCTGGGCATTGCTCCTGACCATACGACCGCTGATGTCAAAAACTGACCAGCTTCTTACCGGTGTAGCCTCAGAAACACTGATGGTTACATCTGTGGTAGCAGGATTTGGTGCCATTTTCAGGTCTACATTGGCATCGGTAAGGTCAGTCACTGAACTGTTGAAATCACAATTGAGGCCCAAAGCCACGCACGCCCTTGGAGCGAAGTAACCTACGATGGTGTCTATGTACATTCTTGATTTTGCAGCATCAGTGTTGCAGTCTGTTACAGAAGGATCTGTAGTGGGTTTGGGAGTGGAGGATGCTTGCCATTCCCAGGGTGATCCTGAATCTTCCGGAGTATTGTCAAACTGATAGTAGGCAAGTCTTCCGGTTTTACTAACAGCACCGTAAGGGTCATGACCGGCAGGTATCGACTTGAATACTTCATTAAGGCCCAGCCTGTCAGCTATCCTAGACATGTCGCATGAACCTGATACCTCCACTACGGGCTCAGGCCCCCTTGAGGTAGGTACGTTGAGTACGTCGGTTTCGCAAGGTGCAAACAAGTCAGTTTTAACGTGATAAGAAATGAGTGGAGGATTATCTGCTCTCATCCAGGTAGAATCTCCCAGTGCACCACCCATATTTACACACAAGGCAAACCTGGAGCTGGGGCCCACATGGTTAGGAATACAAAGCGTGTCTCCAACAGGAAGGCCTAGGTTTAGTGCACTGTACTGGGCATCTACAGTTGCAACAGGGCCTGTAGCATCTACGAGGCCATTGTATTGCTCACGTACCATTAGAATATTTACCGGTGTCAACGGTGGTACCAGCCAGAATTTCAACGGGTCACTTGTGGCATAAATCTGGTTAAATTCCTGCAGATACGCCGCAGCAAGCGAAAGATATCCTCCGGTACCCTGACCCCAGACCGTAATCTTATCCGGGTCGATACCATGGGGATTTCCAAACTCAGAAACACTTCTTCTGAAGTATCTGACGTAAGTAGCCACGTCCTGGACACCTCTGTAAGTCGCATTGATCAGGAAGTATCTTTTGAGCAGTTCCTGTTCCAGTGTAGGAATCCAACCTTGTCTGTAGTTTACGACGGCAACAACGTATCCCATTTTAGCGAGGCGTTTTGCAATCTCTACATTGGAAGAATCCTGCATGGTGCCGCCGCAGGAAGCATTGATCTGATAAGGCAGGAAGCTTCCTGTATGAATGTAAATAACCAGGGGCCTATCGGTTTTTGTGTCACCTTCAGGGGTGTAAAACTGGCAAACCAATGGTTGCTTTGCCGTATGTACACCTTGCACACCCTGGAGCAGACCACCAATCCATGTCATGACTGTATAGTTTGCTGCTACGGGTGTTGGTGCAGATACCTTAACATTTTCAAATACCGGATCCAGATATCTCCTGTTTTGAGCATTGATGACTGTCACCAGTGCCATAAAGACAAATAAAAATGACAATTTTGTAAAAATTCGCATGTGTTTAAAATTTTTAAATTTGTTAATTAATCAATTTTTATACTTAAAATCATATGTGATAGACATATATGCCATTCTACCGATCCTGGGGCCACCGTAGGTCTGGAACTGGAGGTTGTTTAACAGGTTTGAAGCCCCAATTTTAAACACCAGGTTGTGTTTTGGCAAGGTGTAATTTATTTGAGCATCAAGAAGAGAATAATCTGGAATCAATCCTGTAAACTGAGGTGAGCCTTCAAAGGTGAAGCCCTGAATCCATTTGTAATTTACATTGAACCCAAATGTGTTTTTAACCCCGCCAAATGGTATATCCCTTCCGGAAACGCCAATATTGTATTTATGCTTGGGTGTGTTAAACGCCGGTACTATATTATCAGTAACCTGAGTCGTAAGGTTGTTGTAACTGTAGTTGCCATTGATGGCATAATATCGCCTCAGGTAGTAACTGAACCCGAGGGTAAATCCCTGTGAATTTACAACTTCGTCAGAGTTGGCTGCTACTCTGAGCACTCTCGCACTGGCGATATCAGGTAGTCTCACCGGAGGGCTATCAGGTATTATAATCACATACCTGTATGGTATAAGGAACCCTATCTGGTAGCCAATGAAGTCTGTGTATCGGTTAAAATAGTAGCTGGCGTCTATATAAACCTTATCAAAAAGTGTGGTTCTGTATCCCACCTCAAAAGTTTTTACCTTTTCAGGCCTGATGGGGGCTATGTTCCTAAATGTGTAAGGTACAGAAGGGTCTTTCCTCCAGTCAATAAAGGTTTCATAGGTGACAAGGGAATCAAAACCTGTCAGGTTGCCAATTAATTGGGCTGGTCCAACTTTAAGATTGAGGTATTGATCCGAGAGGGTAGGGTTGCGTATCGCCGAAGAAAACGAAACCCTGAGATAATTGTTTTCAGATGTTTTATAAACCAGAGAGCCTGCCGGACTGAATAGATAATTAAAGTTCTGATTTTTATCCAGACGGGCAGCTACAGAAGCAGTCAAATCTCCAAAGGCCTTGGAAGCCCCTCCATAAACACCAAATTCCTTATTGGTGATTCTTTCAGTACTGTCTTGAAAAATGGTTCCCTGAGTGTATGGTCTGTATATACGACCATTGGCACCCAGCACAACTTCTTTAAAAAAGTCAGTTTTAAATTTGTATTCTCCATGCACATGATACAAGGCTGACCTGTCAAAAAAACGGGTTCCTTTTTCAGTTGCATTGTTTTTTCTAGAAGTTATATCATTAAACAACGAATCAAACCTCTCAGTTCCAGGCTTAAAAAAGTCCAGGGTTTTTCGCGTGCTGTTTGCCTTATTGGCATAATCGGCAGCCAATGAATGCCAAACCATCAGCGAATCAGCGTTGTCTCTTTGCCATTGTTTTTGATCCTCAAGTGTTTCGGAAGGATATCCAAGATCCTTCATTTTCTTGAAAATGGCTCCCAGTGAGTTTCGAGTCCACCATTCCTCGTAAGATGCCTGCCAGGTCTCATTGGAAGAAGCTGCCTCCAAAAGTTTTTGGGCTGTAAAATAGGGGTCATAACTTTCACCCGCATCTTCATGTGTGACATAGGCCCTGATAAAATATTTGTCTTTTTTTCTGAATTCTATCCTATGCTGATAAAATTGTATGCCTTTAAGTCTGAACCTGTTGTCTCCTTGATACACTGTTGTACCATATCCGAAGTTGGATGCCAGAATAATTTCAGGTGATTCAAAATCCATGGAAGGTTTAGTTCTGAAATGGATTGCTGCTCCGGACTTTATATTTTTAGTATTGTAGTCTACAAGGTCTTCTTCTTTGTAACCGACTCTATTGAACGTATTCAAGCCTGCTCTTTGGTTATAAAAGGAAGAGGTAAAAAATGCCGTGTACTCATCTCCGTAGATGTTTACTGCATTTGACCTGCCAGGATTTGATGCAGCATCAAATACAAGATTACTGGGTGCATCCGTGATTGGGTCATAATTGTCCGCTACCCAGTCATAGGCTTTCAGATATGAAAAATTGAGCTTATAGGCCATAAAAGGTATGCCGGCCTTATTTTTAATGGTATTGGCAAACCGGAAAGCCGTTTCCACAAGGTCCCTTTCACCTACTTTAACACTGGCTGCCAGTCCCTTGTTAAAAAATGGGTTTTTAGTCTCCATACTTATGACACCGTTGAAGGCATTGGGCCCGTAAAACGCAGAACTCGCCCCTACCACCAGGTCGACTTTCTGTATGTCAAGTTCAGGTGCTCCGAGGAAGTTACCCAGCGAAAAATTGAGGCCCGGTGACTGGTTGTCCACTCCGTCTATGATCTGG
>JAKQGD010000087.1 GCA_029573365.1 Bacteroidota bacterium
TGGCTACCTTTCCGGTGCGAACCACCGTAAAACTCAGACCTTAGACCATGGTATTACCGGAAGTTTATATTTTAGGATAACAGACTGAATGATTTAAAATTAGATATTATCAGTGATTTTTATTTTAAACAGTGGAGATGAAAATATTTTATTTTAAGTTTCAAAATTTTGATGATATTTAAAATTCATTGTACCTTTTACCGAATTTAAACCCTGTTTCCTTTTAACAGGAAGGCGGGTTTCATTTATTTTACCTAAAAATCTCTTACTTATGAGTGTAGATACAAAAAAAATCCGGAACGTGGTGCTTTTGGGCCACTCCGGTTGTGGCAAGACGACCCTCTCCGAAGCCATGCTGTATGAATCAGGTGCCGTGACCAGGATGGGCAGTATTGCCGCCGGCAACACCATGTCTGATTATACAGCTATCGAGCAGGAACGAGGAAATTCGCTGTTTAGCAGTCTGATGCACGTAAAGTGGCGTGATTGCAAGATCAACATCCTGGACACTCCAGGCTTCGACGACTTTATAGGCGAGGTCGTGTGTTCTATGAAGGTTGCCGACACAGCCATCATGGTGCTTAACGGTGCACACGGTGTAGAAGTAGGTACCGAGATATTATGGGATTATGTCACTGACTTTGGTACGCCCACAATATTTGCTGTCTCACAGATGGACCACGAAAAAGCCGATTTTGATGCCACACTCGAGCAGGCAAGAAATATGTTTGGGCCCAAGGTCATCCCTGTGCAGTATCCGCTCAACCAGGGTCCGGGATTTAGCAGAATCATTGACGCCTTACGCATGGTCATGTACGAGTTTGGACCCAATGGTGGCAAGCCCGAGAAAAAACCCATACCCGACAGTGAGATGGCCAAGGCCAAAGAGATGCACAATGCCCTCGTGGAAGCTGCCGCCGAAAACGAAGAAGGCCTCATGGAAAAGTATTTTGACCAGGGTACGCTCACCGAGGAGGAACTGACACAGGGGCTCAGAATCGCTCTGGCACATCAGCAGATCTTTCCGGTCTTT
>JAKQGD010000597.1 GCA_029573365.1 Bacteroidota bacterium
TATGGCGGTACCCAGGACAATGGTGTCTGGATGGGCCCACATACCTTTGTCAACAACAAAGCATGGCAGTCTACAGGTGATTATCCCTACAAAATGATTCTGGGAGGCGATGGCATGCAGGTGCAGATCGACAGCAGGGACAACACCACCGTTTATGCAGGCTTCCAGTTTGGTAATTACTATAGAATCAATACACGAACCCGCGAACGGGCATTCATCACACCAAAACACGACCTTGGCCAGAAACCGTATCGATGGAACTGGCAGACACCCATCCTGCTATCTCCTCACAATCAGGACATATTGTATATGGCCTCAAATAAGCTGCTACGGTCTATGAACAAAGGCAAAGATTTCGTAGAAATATCAGGAGATCTCACCCTGGGTGGCCGTGAGGGAGATGTGCCTTTTGGTACCATCTCGGCCATAGATGAATCCAGGCTCAGATTTGGACTTATTTATGCGGGAACCGATGACGGCATGCTTCATGTAACCAAAGATGGAGGATATACCTGGACAAGGATAAATGATGGCTTGCCGCAAGGATTGTGGGTGTCTAGGGTCCAGGCCTCAGCATTTGATGAGGGTACTGTGTATGTGACACTCAACGGATACCGCAGTGACCACTTCAAGGCTTATGTATATGGCAGCAGAGATTATGGCAGGACATGGCGAGACCTCTCTTCTACATTGGCCGGCGAGCCGGTAAATGTGATCAAAGAAGACCCATCCGACCCTTACATCCTGTATGTAGGTACCGATCATGGGGTATATGTCAGCCTCGACAAAGGCGACAATTTTCAGCCTTTTTCGTCTTCTTTACCATCTGCCCCTGTGCATGACCTTGTCATCCAGCCCAAAGCCAGACATTTGCTTGTGGGTACCCACGGCAGGTCCATATACAAGGCAGACGTGACACATCTGCCGGCCATGAAAAAACGTATGTCAGCCGATAACCTCATTGTTTTTGGCAGCCCGGCCATACGGCACAACCCTTCATGGGGCAGAATCAGAAACGTATTTTCAAAACCCATAGAAGCCACCTTTGGTTTTGATGCTTACAGTTCCGGTTCCGGTGAAGCCAAAATTGAAATCCGCACTCCTGAAGGCAACCTTGTGGCATCAGAGAAGGTCGTGCTGCTCAAAGGTCTGGCAACATATAGCTACGACGCCAGAGTCAGAAAACAGCAGGAAAACGAATTTCTGAAATGGAGCCGCACAACCGAATGGGTAAAATCCAAAGGCGAACCCATCAGGGCCGATGATGGCAGCTATTACCTGATACCGGGGAAATATAAGCTGAAACTGGTGCGGGGCTCTGCCGAATCCGAGACAGAACTAACCATTAAATAAACGAGGTAACGTGGGTCCCATATCCAATTGCTTGCTGCCAAATTTCAGGCAAATGATCGGCAGGCTATTATTTTTAATTGCTTTTTGTATGGCATTTGTGGTGATATTGCCCGCAGCGGATGTGCCTTTAGATGATTTGCACCAATACATCAATGATACTTTGCATCAGGATACTGCGGGTTTTCTTAAAGGCTTTGTTAGAGATCAGGGAAAGATATGGACATCACCGCTACGTTTTGGCAAAAAAGACCTGGCATTTTGGGGACCAGTAGCAGCTGCAGGCCTTTTGACCGTTGCCTATGACGAAAAGATCTTTGCTTCGGTGTCAGAGTACAAATCATCGCACAGGTGGGTAAGGACCCTGAGCCCTGTACTCAATCATGGTGGTGAGGACGTCACTGTGATAGGCACAGGTGTTGCATTTTATGCCGGAGGCCTGATATTTAAGGACCCTAAAGCAAAACAAACAGGCATCCTCGCCATGCAGTCGTTGATGCACGCCTCTATAGTGGGCAATGTAGTTAAATTATTTACCGGCAGGCAAAGGCCCCGGTATGACTCTGCTGACAGCGACTGGCACTGGTTTCCGGCATCTCTTCAGGCATTTGGGGAGGGACCACGGGACAAGTATTCGTCATTTGTGTCGGGTCATACCATCTCGGCGTGGAGTGTAGCCACAGTTGTTGCCATGCAATACAGAAACAGACCTGTAGTGCCGGTTTTATGTTACACCCTTGCAGCAGGCAGCGGACTGGCGAGGGTGACAGAAGGGGCTCACTGGCTGTCAGACGTGATATGCGGAGCAGCCTTGGGTTATTCGATAGGACGCTTTGTGGTCAGAAACAGACAAAATACAAAATGGAAAATCTTTCCCGGAAAACGGGATAATGTCATTTATCTGACAGGTATTTACGAGATAGGATATAAGTAATGTGGTTAATGTAGTGATTTTATTGTAAAATATCTTGGTTATATAGAGATATCGCCATATATTTGTTTGTTGTTGGCCCGTATTTGGCATATATAAATAACGGACCTGATTTTCGATAACCCCGAATTCAAAATCATGATTATTTTTACTTCCTTCAGGTATTTGATTTTCCTTTGTTTACTACCTGTTTTTACGTTTTCTGTTGGTTTGTCTGCTGCCGGTTCGCCGCCAGGCGGAAAAATAAGGGTCACAACCATGGTTGATGGTACGGAAAGAGAGTACTTTATCCATTTGCCGGATTCATATGATGGAACAAAGCCTTTTCCACTTGTTTTTATGTTGCATGGTACGAGTGGTGATGGCGAGGTGTTTTACAATGCTTATGGCTGGAAAGAATTGAGCGAAACAGAAAATTTTATACCGGTATTTCCTTCATCAGGCAGATACAAGATCATCGATGACGGTGAGAATAAAACCACTACAAAATGGAATACAGTACCGGATGCCAACTGGCAGTTTCAGCCCGGAGAAAAAGGCCTGGATGACATAAAGTTCCTCAGGAAAGTGATCGAAGAGATGAAGATGTCATATAACATCGACTCCAAAAGGATTTATCTTAACGGGTTTTCAAATGGGGGAGCTATGGCAGCTAAATGTGCAGTGGAAATGAGTGATGTGTTTGCGGCTGTAGCCGAAAATGCAGGCTCGTTTTTTTTAGATACTGTTTACATCCCCAAAAGGAAACTCCCCGTCCTGTATCAGGTAGGCAATCAGGACTACGGCCCTGGCAATGAAGGCCCTGAAGTCCCATTATCCATGCTCGACACACTCATCAGTACACCAGGCATTGCTTTTCAGGGTGGTAAACATTACAGAATAGCGGCAAATCATATCAACAATTTCAACCTTCATCCTGAGCATGATGTTATGGGTGACACATCCTTTGCAGTGCAGGCACTCTATCAGCCTGTGGAGCCGGGGCCCGGAACAGGTTATGAATTTAGGTTTGTCCTGGTAAAAGGTCTGGCCCACAACTATCCAAATGGTAACAACCATCCGTTCAATGCACCACGAGTTCATTGGAACTGGATGAAACAATTCGTCCTGGAAAATGCAGGTTCAGCCCAAAATCTTGATGTCACTCAGGGGTATGGCAGTGGCAGTTACAGTCAGGGAGACAAAGTGCATATATGGTCCCGGCAGGAAGATGGCAAGGTCTTTACCCACTGGTCTGGCGATGTACAATATCTTGATGCACCCGAAGAATACCATACCATTGTTACCATGCCGGAAGGAAATGTCAGCGTTACCGCCAATTATGCCACTTTGACTCAGGCCATGAAATTGACACAGGTTACTGTTCAGGGTGCTCAAAGGCCCAAAAAAATTTATACTTATCTGCCACCCATCGATCGAGTCAAAGGGGTTGTCTGGTTTTTTCACGGTACCAATGGCAATGCTGCAAGTATGGCTTTTACCATCGATACCAAACAATACATTGACCTATTGATGTCGAGAGATTTTGGTGTAGTGGCAATAACAAGTGAGGAGAGCGAATTTGACATAGATTTTAACAATGACGGCGTTTACAGGTGGTCCTATGGCTTGGATTCTAATTTAGTGGATATAGCCAATGTCAGGGCCATAAGGGACTCCATCATAAATCGAGGCCTAATAGGAAGCTCTACAAGACATCATGCCTTTGGCTATTCTGCCGGTGGTGCTTTTACCGAATTTATTGCCAACGTATTAGGCTGGGAAACGGCAATAAACCACAATTCGCCAGGCAACGAAACGATATCTATGTTCAGCACGATTCCATATTTGGCCGCCATCAGCGAAAACGACCTCAATCCGGGAGTAGGGCCTGCAGGCAATGCCCAGGCAAGGCAAAACATACTCAATTATCAGTCACGAAATGCCTGTGCAATGCTCCACGAACATAAAGCTTCTCCGCTCTATCCGGAGAGATTTGATCGGTCCTCCTTTATTACTGAAGCGACCTCTAAACTTATATTTAATGAGATGAAGGCCAACGATTTGCTCGACAGTGACAACTATCTTTTATATTCTTATGATCAGATTGAGGCGATTGTATTATCCAATCCTGTTAAGTTTCCCCTCGTACGTAATCTGAGTCCTGGTCAGCTAAATGACATCAAAAACGAAATCAGTGTGTGCCATGCCGAACACAACGTAAAAGCAGACATCAATGGGCTCATATACAAATTTATGACCGAAGCATGTGGCAATACCACAGATGTGGCTGAAACGGAGGTGGAGCCTTCAGGCCTGAAAGTAACTCCCAATCCAGCCATGGATTTTATCACTCTCAATGCTGAGGGCAACTGGACCATCTACGACTTACAGGGCCGGAAAATAGCGACAGGAAATCAGTCGCTGATAAGGACAGACTTCCTGTTACCGGGTTTGTATATCATCAGTTGCGGAGCGGCAAATGCCAGATTTTTAAAATACTGATTCCATCAGTCAAGGAGGTTATTTTCGAGTGCTATTCTGACCAAGCCTACGCTATTGCGGGCATTGAGCTTGGAGAGGAGGCTGCTGCGGTGAGATTCTACCGTTTTGAGGCTGATATACAGATTATCCGCTATCTCCTGTGTAGTAAACTCCTGGGCAATCAGCTTGAGCACTTCCTTTTCCCTTCTAGATAATTTGGGTATAAAAGAGGTGTTTTTGCCCGAAGCTTTGCGTTGGTTCATAAGGCTCTTCATAATGGTTTCTGTCACTTCCTTGGAGAAATAGGAATCGCCGTTTGCTACCGTACGAATGGCTTTGAGCAGTTCTTCCCTGCCTGTATTTTTGAGCAGGTAACCCTTGGCTCCGTTGTTTAGGATTTCTGATACGAAGCTTTCTTCATTAAACATGGATATGGCCAGCACCCTGACGTCAGGATAGTGAGCTGTGATTTCCTTGCACACTTCGATGCCATTCATACCCGGTAGATTGACGTCGAGCAGGACGATGTTTACTTTGTTGTTTTTGAGGAAGTCGATCACCGACGGGCCATCATAACTCCGGCCTGCCACCTGCAGATCAGACTCAGATTTGAGGATGGATTCCATGCCGTCAACAAACATGGTGTGGTCATCGGCTATCAATATATTTATCATTGGATAATATTAAAGTTTCTGATTATTAGCTCAATACTGCATACAAAGTTACTATGTTTTTACCCATAAAACTTCGGGTAAACCCCTAAAAATAAAATGGGTGTTTCCTGCGATGTCAGGCAAATTTTTTACTCCCATCTTTGTAATGTCAAAAATGATTGACGCATTTGAGATTGAGTTTTTAAGAAATAACGGTGAATGAGGAGATTTTGGATGTCAGGGGCGGATTATTATAGTTTGTTGGCCGGACACCCAAAATCTCAGGTTCATCGATTCCCGCAGGAAAATATGCCGGGAGTTTTGACAAGAATCTTGGTAAGGAAGCATGGACTTGTTATGAGCGGTTAGATGTTGTCATGCTTCTTTTTAAGAATAATGGGATGCATTAAAGAATGGGTCACCGATAAAATTTCTCTTTTCTTTTTTAGGTTTACGGAATGAGCAATATGAGAGTTGGGTTTCGGTATTTTGGTCCATGTTTCACATTAAAATACTGTGTTCCTTAGAAAATAACCCCAAATTACCGGCCCAACTTGATTATTGTTCTGACTTCAACGAGATTATGTTTCCGGATTTTCCGGCTACCATATAAGATGTAAATACTCATTGGGATTTGACTGTTGCATTAAAAGAAAGGCTCTCAAAAAGTTGAGGGCTTTTCTTTTTTTATTTGCTTCTGGTCAGGTAATGGAATTAAAAAACTTCAAAATTCACATTAAACCATATGACCCTCATTTCAAATTATTGGCCTAAATTTGTATATAATTTAATGGTCCGATTGTCGTTACTAAAAGAACAAATCCTCCTAATCCTGGCCTTGTGGTGCCTGGTCCCGGCTGTTTTATGTGCACAGCTAATCCGTGACAGTACCTATAGTTATCAGGATCTGAATCGCATCCTTGAGCTTGCCAGGAGCAACAATGACCAGAAAACCCTGGCAGAAACTTATGTGAAGCTTGCCGATTATGAAGGTGATGTGTTTGGTGCTTATGACAAATCCATAGAGTACTATCGGAGGGCACTGGAATATTTTAAAGTTACTAAAGACACTGCGGGTATCAATGGTACAAATCAGTTGCTGGCAAAGAGGTATACTCATGCCGGATTTTACAATGAGGCCATTGTGATTCTGCAGTCATTGACCACTGCTTATAGCCATTCCAGGAAAAAACTAGCCGGTGTTTACTTTGATTTAAATCTTGCCTACAAAGCAAGAGGCGACGCGGATTTATCCCTCCAGTATCTCAAAAAATCTGAAGGGCTTAATTCTGTGCTTAGGGATACTGCTTTGATGACCAAGATCCTATTCGAAAAAATACAATCATTTGCTGCAGGATTTGACTTGGACAGTGCCCTCGTCGCAGCTTTCAGGGCCTTTGACATAAGTGCCAGATCGGGCGATGAGGAGGCCATAGCCCGCAGCCTGTTTTACATAGGCCACATAAACCGCAGGCAGAATGACGTCGGCAAGGCGGTTAAATACCTCGGAAAAAGCGAGGCCATACTGCCGTATCAGCCATACAACGAGCTCAGAAAACTGATATACAAAGAACTTGCAGACGCTTATATGCAAAGCAACCAGCACGAGAAGGCCAACAATTATCTGCTGCGGTACGCTTTGCTCAATGACTCTATTCTCAATAAAAACAGGTTGGCATCGTTTACCAACCTGGCCCTCAAGTATGGCTCCCAGGACAAACAATCCAGTATAGAGCTGCTCAGAATAGAAAAGGAGTATGCCGAGCAGCGTAACAAGGCCCAGAGACGTACCCTCTACATCCTGGCTGCAGGCTTGTTTCTGGTGACGTTTTCCATCTATTTTATTGTCAAATATTACAATCAGCGTATCAGCACAGCCAAGATCATCACCGAACAAAAGGAAGAAATAAACCAGCAAAAAATCCGTGAGCTCGAGGATAACATCCGTATCAGCAGTATGAGGTCAGTCATCGAAGGCCAGGAAATCGAAAGGGAACGCATCGCCAAGGACCTGCATGACAGTTTGGGAGGGTTGCTCAGTACCATAAAGCTGCAGTTTGATCAGGTGTTGGGAAAGAACAACTCCCTCGTAAATACCAGGGAATATACACGTGCTTCCAGCTTACTGGACAATGCTGTGGAAGAAGTCAGAAACATTTCTAGGGACCTACAGCCGGGGTCGCTGCAGAATTTTGGCCTTGTGCCTGCCATCAAAGACCTTGTCAACAGGTTTGAAGGTGAAGGATACCCCGATATAGATTTCCAGCATTATGATGTGCCTGAAAAACTGGACCGTATGATAGCCATGTCCGTGTACAGGATCATCCAGGAGTTGCTCACCAACAGCCTCAAACACGCCCAGGCACACGAAATCCTCATACAAATCAATTCAGAAGAAAAAGAACTCGTCATCCAGTACGAAGATGATGGTGTAGGTTTTGATCAGAACAACCTGCAACGAAAAGGTATGGGCCTCGAAAACATCCGGTCACGTG